>JACIZN010000017.1 GCA_014359405.1 Candidatus Caldatribacterium sp. | reverse complement strand
GGATATTTCTGAAATGGGTTACGACGAGGTGGCTGAGTATCTCAAGAAGAACGATGTCATTATGATCCCTATGGGTTCTACTGAAAAACATGGTGCGCATTGCCCGTTGGGAACGGATAGCCTTACGACGATGGGTGTAGTCAAGAGGGCCGCTGAATTGGCACAAACCTGCTATACACCTCTCATCCCCGTTGGTTATTCTCCTCACCACATGGGTGAAGTTGGCCAGGGGACGGGTACCCTCACTTTTTCAGGGGATACGTATCGCCGCATTGTCTACGAACTCGCTAAATGCATGATATACCACGGCTTTAACAAGATTATCTTTGTCAGTCATCACGGAAGCAATTCAAAGGTTATTGATGACGTATTGCGGAGAATCAGGTATGAAACAGGATGCTTCGTGTGCTGGTATAAAACACCGACTGAAAGGAACTACTCACTGTTAAAAGATATTGTTGAGGGTCCTCCAGAAGAAACACCTGGGTGGCATGCAGGGGAGATTGAAACGAGCACGGCACTGGCAGCGGATGAAGGTACAGTTGACATGAGTAAGGCTAAGCCCGATAGAGCTCACGCTCCTTACTGGATGGGGCCTGCGTTTAGTAAACACGATGGATCGGGGTTTGTGACCTTCCTTGGATCGGAAAATATTTGGGTGCCCATGGAGCACCACGAATATTCTGATACTGCTACTATTGGTAACCCTTTGAGAGCGAGTAAGGAAAAGGGGCTGAAGTACTTCGAAATCGCTGGTGAGGCATTGGCCAAGTTTATTGAGGAAGTCAAGAAGTTCAACATAGTAGTTCCACCCGAGAAACGTCAGTTCAACAACAGGGCCTAAGTTTTTGGGCCCTGTTGTTGAGTCCCCTATCTAGGAGGATGGATAGCTATGGGCAAGCTTGATGGTCGTGTAGCCCTGGTAACAGGTGCAGCACAGGGAATGGGATATGTTATTGCACGAGAGTTACTCCGAGAGGGAGCAAAAGTCATGATCAACGACGTTAAGGACGATCTCATTAGTGCAGCTGTAGAGAGTCTTGGTCAGGAATTTCCGGGTTCTGTGGTAGGAAAAAAAGCCGATGTGACTAAGAAACCGGAAGTCCAAGAAATGGTTAACTACCTTTGTAATGTCTGGGGTACCGTTGATATTCTTGTTAATAACGCGGGTGGCGCACTTCATACCCCTTATAAACTCGAGGAGATCGAGGAGAAACACTGGAATCTCGTGCTTGATGTGAATCTCAAGGGTGCGTTTTTTATGTGTCAGGCCATTATTCCTATTATGGCGAAAAATCGACGGGGGGTTATTGTAAACATTTCAGCTCTTGCGGGACATTGGTACGCATCCTTGGCCGGCGTTCATTACGCTGCAGCAAAAGCGGGCGTAGAGGGTTTAACCCGTCAATTGGCGCACGATTGGGGTCCTTTTGGAATTAGAGTAAATGCTGTTGCGCCTACGGTAACCTTGACGGGTGATCGTGTTAAATCTCTGTGGGAGAGTAAAAGTGAAGAAGAAAAGCAAAAAGTCCTATCGGAGATACCACTTAGAAGGTTGGGAACACCCGAAGAAATAGCGAGGGCAGTGGTTTTTCTGGCCTCTGATGACGCGAGCTACATTACAGGCATTACATTGGATGTGTGTGGTGGAAGGTATCTTAGATAAATGGATGGGGATGTTTAATGGGTCGAGAAAGCTGGTATGTACTGCTTCCACAACCGATTGAAGAAGCGGCTTTAAAGCTTCTGGAAGGCTCTGGTCTTCCTGTGGTAGTGGCACCAGATCCCAGTTTTTCCACGGTTGCCTCTCTTATTCAGAAGGCTAGAGCAATTATCCTGAGAACAGGTATTAAGATCACCCGTGACCTTATTGAGAGGGCTGACGATTTGTGGATCATTTCAAGGACCGGAACAGGCGTAGACAATGTCGATATTCAGGCTGCTACCGAGAGGGGTATCATCGTCACATCTAACACTGGCGTTAATGCAACAACCGTTGCTGAACATACTTTATCCCTGATTCTTGCCCTTTTAAAACAACTCTTCCTCCTTGATAGAGAAGTTAGGAAGGGTAATTTTGGAATCCGTTACAAGAACTATCCTCAAGACGTTGCTGGCAAAGTACTTGGCATTGTTGGTTTCGGTAGAATTGGCCAGATACTGGCGCGTTACTTCTACACAATGTCTTTAACGAGAGTCTTAGCTTACGATCCTTTTTTGCCGGAGGAAAGAAAAAAGGAATTTATTCATTTTGTCTCCTTTGTCGGCCTTGAGGAAGTTTTTAAAAATGCAGATATAGTTTCTATTCATGTACCCCTTAACGAGAACACCCGCAACATGATTTCTTGGAAGCAGCTGAGCCTAATGAAGCGGAGGGCTTATCTGGTTAACGTCTCACGTGGAGGTGTGGTGAACGAACAAGATCTTGTTAGGGCTCTGAGGGAAGGTGTTATTGCGGGAGCAGGGATAGACGTATTCGAGCAAGAACCTGTTGATCCTGGAAATCCCCTTTTGCAAATGGACAATGTAATTCTGACACCACATGCTGCTGCCCTTACAAAGGAATGCGTCGCAAGAATGGCCATAGAGGCTGTTCGAAGGGTGATAGCCCTCTTTAATAACTACATCCCCGATAATGTTGTAAATCCTGAAGTGTTGAAGATGGAGAAATGGAAACACCTTCGGGAAAGAAGCGAGGGGGAATGATGGGTGTTCTGGGATATTCCCTCCAAAATGCGCGCTGCTTGCCTAATTAACAGGGGGATAATAGAGGTAAGGGAGGTAGATGTACCCGAGCCTGGCCCTGGAGAGGTTCTGATTCGGGTGGAATCTTGTGGAATCTGTGGTACAGATGTGGAGGTCAGGGATCATGGATTACCAGGCCAGCCTCCCTTTGGAGAGCCATTTATAATGGGGCACGAGTATGCTGGGGTCGTGGTTAAAGTAGGTGATGGCGTGGATGAGTTCCACGTTGGAGACAGGGTGGCAGTAGAGGTCCACAAGGGTTGCGGTAGGTGCCGTAACTGTATAATGGGCAACTATACAGCCTGTCTGAACTACGGAAAGAGAGAAAAAGGGCATGCAGCAGGAGGGTTAACGGTTCATGGAGGTTTTGCAGAGTATACTGTGAACCACGTCAATACCCTCTACAGGATTCCTGAAGGTATTTCTTTTGACCATGCTTCACTGTCGACGACAGCGGGTTGTGCCCTCTATGCATTTGACATTGCTGGTGGGTATGTTGCTGGTTGGTCTATCGCCGTTATTGGTCCAGGACCGATAGGGTTAGCTATCGTGCAGGTGGGGAAGGCACTCGGAGCGGAGAAAATAGTGTTGGTTGGCACAAGAGAGAGTAGGCTCCAACTTGGCAAGAGAATGGGAGCAGATTATTTGGTCAACGTTAAAAATGGCGAGGATCCTCTGAGCGTAGTAAAAGAGATAACCAATGGTGTTGGTGTAGATATAGTTTTTGACGCAGCGGGATCCTCTTCATCGCTAAACACGGCAATCGATTTGGCGAGACCTGGTGGCAGTATAGTGATGGTTGCTTTTTACCAAGATCCGATTCTTGTTAATATGTCTAAGGCTGTCAAGAAACACGTACAGCTTTTTACTGTTCGTGGTGAAGGACGCCGAAACGTGGGGAGAGCTTTGTCGCTGATGGCACAGGGCAAGATAGATTTAACACCCCTTATTACACATCGTTTTCCCTTGAGAGATATTAATCGGGCCTTCGAGGTCTTTGTTAACAGGATTGATGACGCTATTAAGGTAATTATTCATCCTCAGGAATGAAAAGGGGGTGGGTTAGCAGAAGTAGATAGGATAAAGTCGATTTTTGATGGGCTTTTAATTTGTGGCGGTTTCCTTGTAGTGGTTGTCCTGTTTGTGAAAAGCCATTGAAAGGGGGCAGAAAACATGAGGCAAGTGCTTATCTTTGTTTTGACAATGGTTGTAGCTGTAGTATTACTTGCTCCTTTTGGGAACACTGCTGAAAAGCCCAATGTTTTCAAACTTGGAGTGCTACTCCCGCTAACGGGAACGTTTGCAGCTGTGGCTAAGACTCAAGAGCAAGGGGTATTGCTCGCTGTTGACGAAGTTAATGCGAAGGGTGGTTTGAGCATGCCATGGGGGAAGGTCTTAGTAGAGGCAACAGTCATGGATGACGAAGCAGACATCAACGTTGGTGTTCGGAGGTTCAGATACCTTAAAGAGCAGGGTGCACATGCTGTAGTCGGACAGACTTGGGCTCCGGTAGCCTTGGCAATCAATGAGCTGTGTAAAAAGGATCCTTTCCCGTATTTCCCGGTCAACGTGGCGCCAGTGGATTCCTTTAAAAAGGGTACTTTGGCTGATTGCACTTTTGCTGCTGGATATACACCTTGGACAGTTGGTTACATGGCTGGTTATGCTGCAATCAATATTCTCGGAAAGAAAAAAATCTTTTTCCTGGGTCGCTCTGATGCATGGGGTTGGAATATTAAGAGTGGCTTAGAGGCGGCCTGCGAAAGGTATGGTGGAACTATCGTCGGAAGCGACGAAGTTGCTGTTGGCACAAGTGACTTCACAACGATACTGGAAAAGGTGAAAGCTGCGAATCCAGAAATATTCATATCTGCTCAATTTGGTGGGGATGCTATTGCGCTGTTGAAACAAAGTTATGACATGGGTCTCTACGACAAAATGACGATTTTTAACGCTTTTATCACTAACGTTGTAGCTAAGGGACTCCCACCTGAGGCCCGAGAGGGTTTGTACGCCATGCATTTCTTCTATTATGATTTGAGCAGCTTTAAGGACCAAGAGGTTGCTAAAATGGCGGAAGATTACACTAAGCGGTACGTGGAAAAGTATGGTGCTCCTCCCGATGCTTACGCTACCATTGCCTATATAGCTACTAAGCAATTGTTCGAGGCAGTAGAGAGGGCAGGGAGCTTTGATCCTAAAGATATTCAGAAGGCTATCATGGATAGCCCGGAGTTTGTTTCTGTAAAGGGACCAGCAAAGTGGAGAATAGACCATGAGCCGATTTACAAATATGCTGGTTTCCTGGTGAAGGGCAAAGGCACGGGCCAAAATGAGTGGGACCTCTTTGAAGTTGTAGATGCACTTGGGGGCGAGGAAGTGTATCCACCGCTCGATTACTTAGGGTACTGATTTGAAAGACTGTAATTCCCGCTGTGGTTGCCTTGCCCTGGGGAACCACAGCGGGAATTTATGAGGGAGAGAGAACCAAACAATGCTTGGTAATAACGAGGTTATCCTGAAAGCAGAAAATGTTACAAAAAAATTTGGGAAGCTTGTAGCTGTTAGGAATGTGTCCCTTGAGGTCAGGGAAGGTGAAATAGTTGGGTTGATTGGTTCTAACGGGGCCGGGAAAACAACCCTGTTCAATATACTGACCGGCAATCTTTTTCCCGAAGAGGGGCGAGTTTACTACAGGGGTAAGGACATTACTAAGCTCAGCCCTGAACATCGCGTAGCATTGGGCATTGCAAGGACCTTTCAACTTACTTCAACGTTTGATAATTTGAAAGTCATTGACAACCTTAAACTGGCATATTATAGAGCCAAGCATCCGTCTTCTTTGGGTAACCTGCTTCTATCTCGATTGGATAAAGTTGATTCTCCCAAGATAGATTTGTGCTTGAATACCTTCGGGTTGGCAAAACTCGCTTACCGCTATGCAGGAGAGCTTTCGTTAGGCGAAAAAAGGATCCTCGAGATAGCGATGGCTCTGGTAGGCAATCCTGAAACCTTGCTGCTTGATGAGCCATTTGCGGGATTAAGTGATGCGGAAATTGACGAGGTCTTGTCAGTTTTGCGGGAACACGTTCACAGGCAGACAATAGTTATTGTTGAGCATAAGGTTTCAAAGATTAAGGACCTTGTGGAGAGAGTCTGCGTGATGGTCGAAGGAGAGATAATTGCTACAGGAAAAATTGAAGAAGTCCTGAATGACCCTCGGGTTCGCAGGGATTACTGGCGAGTAGAGGAGTAAATGTTACTTCGAGGTCGATAGGGGTGAACCCTGTGGTTTTGCAAGAAAAACCTATTCTGGAAGTGCATGATATTGACGCCTCCTATGGACAGTCGAGGGTACTGTTTGACATTAGTTTACAGCTGAAACCCAACGAGAGGGTCGCTATAGTAGGAAGAAATGGCGCTGGCAAGACTACGTTGCTCAAGTGTATAGCCGGTTTTCTTAGGCCAACCAGGGGTTCTATCATTTACGATGGTATAAACATAGTTGGCAAAAGACCCTTTGAAATTGCTCGCCTCGGATTGAAATACATCCATCAGGATAAGGGAGTTTTCCAGGATTTAACGGTTCGGGAAAATTTGGAACTGGCAAGCTATGCAACTGGTGACCGTGATTGGGACAAGGTATTCGGGTATTTTCCGAGGCTCAAGGCTTTGATTGATAGGAAGGGAGCTAATCTGAGTGGCGGAGAAAAACAAATGCTCATGATCGGAAGAGCCCTTCTGGGTAACCCGAAGGTGCTCCTAATTGATGAACCTACTGAGGGATTGGCTCCTGGGGTTGTTAACGATCTTGCAACTATTATATGCGGCCTCAGCGTAAGGAGTGCCTTAATTGTAGTAGATCAAAACCTTTCCTTTGTATCCAAAGTTGCACAGCGGGTTTACACAATGAAAGAAGGCAAGCTTGTAGCTGAAATCAGCAACGAACAGGACATTAGAAGCGCCTCGTATAGTTGCCATCTTTAAAGCAGCACTGGGTTTTTCCCGAAAGGAGAAAAGATTATGAAGGGGTTATTAGGAAAGAACATCTGGCGGATTATTGTTATCTTTCTTGTTCTCTACCTGCTGAGGTTTGTTTTGCCTCAGTCTTTTGTTATGGAGGTCGTCATAGGGGGCATATATGTTCTGGGTTGCAGCTTCCTCATTGGAAGGATCGGGCTAGTTTCCTTTGGTCAACCAGTTTACCTTGCGCTTGGTGCGTATGGCACTGCTTTCTACCTGTACTACTGGGGTACTAACCCATATATCGGCATTCTGATGGGGATTTTAGTAGGCTTAGTAGTCAGTAGCCTTATTGGAGCTCTTCTTGTTCGCTTGAGCAGTTCGTATTTTACTCTCTCTAATCTTGCTTTCTGCGCAATAGGTTTTTTCATGTTTCAAAAGGTACTGGTAGACTACACTCATGGCGATAATGGCTTATGGTTCTTGAGTCGAATGGACGCGACACCAGTGTTTGACCTGAGCACAACCGATGGTGTGTTTAATTTTGCCTTCATAGTTGCTGTAAGCGTATGGTTTTTATTCGACTACTTAATGGACCAATCAATTTTCGGAGCAACTTGTCTTGCGGTAAAGATTAACGAGGAGAAACTCAAATTCCTGGGGTACAACACTTTTAGGATAAAGTGGTTTGCTTTTGTCATCGCAAACACAGTAACGGCTCTTGCTGGTTCAATATATGCTATTTACCTTGGGTTCGTATCGGCTGGAATCTCAGATGTGAGTAAGGCTGTTGAGCCGGTCGCTATTTCTATGCTAGGGGGTGCTGGGAATCTTTTTGGACCCATTGCGGGAGTGTTCCTGTTTACGGCTCTGAAAGATATCGCCAGCCAGATCATATCTTATTGGGAGTTAATGGTAGGTTTGTTGCTTGTCGCAATAATGCTTGGTGGTGAGAAAGGAATCGTGCCCTTCCTCGAGAGCTTGGTGCAGAAGCTTGTCAATTCCTTGAGAAACAAGAACTTGTCTTCGGTAAGCAAGGGAGTATGAGGAAATGATGAATACGCAATTGATTGTGTCAGCATTCATTTTGGGTCTTAGTATGTCAGGGGTATACTTTTTGCTCACGGTAGGTCTCTCAATGTGTTACGGATTGATGAGAATCGTGAGTCTTGACCAGTTCTTTTACTATTCCTTGGGTGCTCACATAACTTATACAGTGGTAGCAAGTACGGGTAATTTCTGGTTGGGTCTCCTGGCGGGAATGGCCGTGGTCGTTCTTATCGCGCTACTTGTTGAGAAGTCTATCTATAGCCGCATTTATGAAAAACCCCTCATGTTTTCCATGATACTTTCCTTTGGAGTGAACTTGGCAGGAGTGGGTCTTATCAAGTATATCTGGGGCTTAACGCCTAAACCGGTAAAATCCCCAATCGGTGGTAGTCTTGCCGTTTTAGGGACAGACGTGCCCGGTTATCGAGTATTTGTCATCCTTCTTGCGGCTGCGGTTTATCTTGGGGTGTGGTATTTCCTCAACAAAACAGTGATTGGAACAGCAATTAGGGCTGGAATTGATGATATGGAAAAAGTTGAGGCTATGGGGATCAACATTTATAAGCTCTTTACGGTAACGTTTATCCTTGCGGCCTTGCTTTCGGCATTAGCTGGTGGCCTTCACACCCCGATGGTTATGGTTGTTCCTGACATGGGCTTAAGTATTACAGCATTTGCCTTTATGGTGGTCATCATTGGAGGATTAGGGAGCATCAAAGGCACCCTTATTTCTGCAATACTTGTGGGGCAAATTGTTTCTTTTGGTTCTCTTATTTGGGGACCATTGGCTCATATAGCTCCTTTCTTGCTAATGCTGGTTGTCCTTCTTGTTAGACCTACGGGGCTTTATGGAAGCGCTTACCTGAGGCGTTGAGGAGGAGTAGTTGTGAAAGCGATGGTACTTGAGAAGTATGGTGCACCCCTTGTGTTAAGGGAGATTGAAGTTCCCAGAATTGGGGATGGGGAAGTCTTGGTGAAAGTTAAGGGGGCAGGCATTTGCGGCACTGATATAAAGATTCAAGAAGGAAGGGTCCCCACAAAAAGCCTTCCCCTTGTACCGGGACACGAGATTTCTGGTGAGGTAGTTGCTTTGGGTCGGGATGTTCGGGATTTCCAAATAGGCGATGAAATTGTCGTTTCCTTTTACATTTCTTGTGGTACATGCCGATTTTGCAAGAGTGGTCGTAACACGATTTGCCAGAATTTGGAAGGAAGAATTGGTTTTGAACGGGATGGTGGTTTCGCCGAGTATGTCGCTGTGCCAGAAGGGTGTCTTGTCCGTAAGCCTCCGTCTCTATCTTTTGTTGAAGCCGCTGTTGTGAGCGATGCGATAGCTACTTGCTACCATGCCTTAGTGCGACGAGCTCAGGTGACTGAGGGTGACTGGGTTGTTATGATCGGTGGCGGTGGTGGATTGGGTCTACATGCAATCCAGATAGCTAAACTACTGGGTGCCAAAGTAATAGGAATTGATCTTATGGAGGAAAAGCTCCGGCTTATGAGGGAATTGGGCGCAGATTTTGTGCTGGACGGTAATCGTGATTCGTGGACCAACGAAGTATATCAATGCACTGATGGCGCAGAAGTAGACCATGTGATCGACTTTGTATGTAGTGAGCAAAGTATTAGCAAGGGTATGGAGATTCTTGGAAGAGGTGGTCGGCTGGTCTTGGTTGCTTATGGTCCAAAGATTAAAGTTGATACTCTTAAAGCCCACCTTTTTGAGATCGATGTCTTAGGGACAAGGGCTGCTACCAAAGAAGAGATAAGCGAGTGCTTGAGTCTCGTGGCTCAGGGGAGGTTGCGGCCTATAATTGGCAAAGTATTGGAACTCGAGGAGATTAACTATGCTTTCCAGCTTTTGAGGGATAACAAGGTTAACGGTAGGATAGGTGTAATCGTTAGTTAGCAGGGGGTGTCTGTGTGTCCTATTCTGGATACGGGTTGGCAGGAAAGTTTTTGAAAAAGAGGTGATGTGCATGGAACAAGGCAAAATTTGTGAATTCCTCACTGGGGTTTTTGCTCCTGTTGTAACACCTTTCCGAGAAGATGAGACAGTTAACTTTGAGGCTTTGAGAAGGAATATTGAAAAGCTGTCAAGGACAAGACTTAGGGGATTTCTTGCCTTGGGAACCAATGGGGAATTCCGGAGTCTCACCTATGAGGAGAAACTCAAAGTTATCGAGACGGTTCTCGAAGTCAAAGGAGACAAGGTCCTCATTGGAGGAGCAAGTTGTGAATCCACTTTTGAGTCCAAAAAGCTCGCCAGGGACCTTGCCCGCCTTGGAGTGGACTTCGTGAGCCTCATGCCCCCCTCCTTTTTTGCCAAGAGAATGACCGATGACGCTCTCTACGAGTACTTCACCGAGGTTGCTGAAGCCATCGACAAGCCCCTTCTCCTCTACAACAACCCTGCTGTGGCCAACAGTCTCTGTCTCTCTCCATCCCTCATTGCCCGTGTCAGCGAGCATCCCAATATTTTCGGTCTTAAGGACACCTCAAAAGGGAACTACGATGCCTACATTGCCGCTTCCCAGGGGAAGAATTTCTCGGTCCTTGCAGGATCTGCCGATTTCGTTTTCCCGGCTCTCCTTGTGGGAGCAAGGGGTGGAGTGCTGTCTTTGGCCAATGTCTTTCCGGATCTCTGCTGCGACCTTGTGGAGCTTGGACTTAAGAAGGACCTCGAGAACGGTCTTCCCCTCCATCGTTTTGTGATGAAGCTCAACAGCCTCGTTTCCGGAAGGTACGGAGTGAGTGGTGTCAAAGCCGCCATGGATTGCTTTGGCTTTGAAGGAGGATTCCCCCGAAGACCTCTGAAACCTCTCACTGCAAAGGAACGCGAAGCTCTTGAGCAGGACATCCGAAGCCTTCTTGCCCAGATTGGCCGAGCATAGAGAAGAGAGTAGCCCGGGTTCCCAGCCTGGGCTACTCTGAGAGCACAAAGTTCTCCCCTGGTGATTTGTCATTTGTTCAAGATGCGATGGCCTCACAGACTCCCTTGACGGAAAGGGAAAAAGGGGGTACAATGAGGAAGAAAAATTAACTCTCTTATGAAATTCGAGGTGGTTCCTATGCGGCGGAGTACGCACCGCTTTTCGCTGAAAGAGTTGGCTTTAACCTTTTGGGAAGAAGGGAAAAGGCCAGTGGTACCCCTCATGGGATACCCCGGCATTCAGCTCACAGGGACAAACATTAAACAAAATCAATTTAATCATCTTGTCCAGTTCCAGACCTTGAGTCGGCTCTACGATGCTTTCCATCCTGATGCCATGTTCTTCCTCATGGATCTCTCGGTAGAGGCAAGTGCCTTAGGCCTTCCGGTGCGTTTCCCCCTTGACGACACACCTTCGGTGGAGGCTCACCCGGTGAAGAGTTTGGCTGACCTTGACCACTTCCGAAAAATTGATATCCTCGGGGATGGAAGAGTCATTGTATACCTTGAGACCCTTCGGCATATGCGGGCTGCTTTTCCTTGTCCGGTAGGTGCGTATGTCATCGGGCCTTTGACCCTGGCCGGACTCCTTGTGGGGGCAAACGAAATCGCGATGCAGAGTGTCCTCGATGAGGCCTTCTTCCAGGGAGTTCTCGATTTCGCCAAAGGGGTTGTCCTTCGGTATGCGGAAGCCTTAAAAGAAGCAGGAGCCGACACCATCATGGTCCTTGAGCCTACGGCGGTGATCTTTGGCCCGGAGACTTTCCGGAAGAGCCTTGCTCCCTTGTACCGGGAACTCGTGGGGATTCTCGATGATGTGGAGGTCATTCTCCATGTGTGCGGAAACACCCATCATCTCATTCCGGAAATGAAACGGTGTGGTGTTGCCGGTTTGAGCCTCGATAGCGCAGTGAACCTCCCTGAAGTGTTCACCAAAGAGGACGAGATTCTCCTTCTTGGGAACGTAAGCCCCGTTTCTATGCTCCTTGATACACCCAAAGAGGTGTACGAAGCGACGCTACGCCTCCTTGAAGCCATGAAAGAGTACCCGTACTTTATCCTGAGTACTGGATGTGACCTTCCTCAAGATGTTCCCTTCGCTAGCATCGAGGCCTTCTTTAAAGCTGGACGGGACTGGAGGATTGAGGGAAAACGGAAGAGGGAGGTAACTTTCGCCAAATAGGGGTCTCCATTACAGGGGGGACGGGAAACGAGAAGGAAAAAGAAGCATTCCTCCTCCTTCTTGAGCTCTCTGCGGGGGGAGTCCTTTCCCGTCTTTTCGGTCCTTCGTGGAGAGAGGTGTTTTTGCGTCTTTTCCAGGACACGAGGACTCTCTTTTCCTTTCCCCATACCCTTGTGCTCCGACAGGGTGAGGTAATCCTTGGCATGGCCCTTGGGTGGGCAAGTGGCGATCGACGGGAGAAAGGACTCTGCACTGCCTGGAAACTCTTTCCCTTTGCCCTGCCGCGCTTTTTCCTCTTTGTTCCCAAGATTTTTTCTTCAGGACTTCCCCCTTCATCGTACTACTTGAGTAACATCGCTATTTTTCCGCCGCACCAAGGAAAGGGATTAGGACGAATGCTCCTCCAGGCGGTGGAATCAAAAGCCCTGGAGGCAGGAGATTCCTGCGTTATCCTCGATGTGGAGAAGGACAGAGAAAAGACCCTCTCCTTCTATCTCCGGAATGGGTATGGCAGAGCGGGAACATTCCTCTCTTTTGTGCGAATGCAGAAAGGCCTGCTGCAGGAGCAGGCCTTTCGTCCTTAAGGAATCAGAGTGAGGATTTGCTTGGCCTGCTTGGGGTACTTGGCAATGAAGCGGAGTTCATCTTCTACTAAGGGTTTCTGCTTCTCGACATTTGCAAAGCGCACAAGCTCGAGAATCTCTCGGGCTTCTTCTTCGCTCTTGAATTCGATTTCGAGTTTCTCGTAGACGTTGCGGAAACCCTTGATGCCGCTGTACTCACCGACCACAATCTGACGTCCGGTTTCAATGATTTCCGGCTCTCCTCGACCGAGCTCCTCAAAGTCGTAGAGTTCATAGTTTTTCCGGTCTTTCAGGACTCCATCGGCGTGGATGCCCGAGGAGTGGGCAAAAGCGTTGGCACCAACTCCCGGCTGAGTGATGGGAATGGGAACCTTGAAGGCATAGGAGGCGTACTTACAGGTCTTCCAGGCCGCTTTGAGGTTGGTGCGTTCATCAAGCTCGTACTTTCCCTCGATGCCACTTGCGTACTTGATGGCAAGAATCACCGAAACAAGGTCAGCGTTTCCTGCCCGCTCGCCGACACCGTTTATGGTGGTGTTGATGTAGGCGTCAACTCCCGCATCGATAGCTGCCTTTGCTCCGGCGACGGAATTCGCCACCGCCATGCCGAGGTCATTGTGGCAGTGGAGTTCGATGGGCATTTTGGTCTTTTCGGCAATGTACCGGATTCGCTCGTAAATGGTGAAGGGGCTGTCGTAGCCTAAGGTGTCGCAGTAACGGAAACGTTCAGCTCCTGCCTCTTTACCAGCAAGGGCAAAGTCCACGAGGAAGTCGAGATCAGTCCGCGAAGCATCTTCGGCATTTACCCCAATTCCTATGGCTCCAAAACTTTTCGCTGCCTGAACGGCTTCGACCATCATTTTGACGACCTCGTCCCGAGTTTTGTTGAGTTTGGCCTTGAGCATCTGATCAGAAGTGGAAATGGAGAGGTTCAGGTACTTGAGCTTCGGCACGAGTTTGTACGCGAGTTCCACATCTGCCTTCGTTGCTCGGAGCCATCCGCTCAGGCGGATGGGGGCGATAACCCCCATTTCGGCGAGTTCCAGGTTGGCATTGAGGTAGTTCGTTTCATGGCGAGTTGTAGGGAAACCGAATTCACTCTGGAAGACTCCCATCTCATTGAGGTAGAGGTTCACCATGGTTTTTTCGATTTTCGCAAGTCCTAATCTTGCCGTTTGTACCCCATCACGGTTCGTCACATCGATGATACGGATTTTCGGCACTCATCACACCTCCTATTCGACGCGCTTTAGAAAATCTTTCAATCGCTGCATCCCCGCTTCGATAGCTTTCTCAGAAGTGGCGTACGAGAAGCGGAGGTACCCTTCCATGCCAAAGGCGCTCCCTGGAACACATGCAATGTGGGCCTTCTCAAGGAGGAGTTCTGCAAGGCGCACTGAGTCTCCGATGGGTTCACCCTCGAAACGTCCCCCACAGTACTTTGAAAAATCGGCAAAGACGTAGAAAGCCCCCTGGGGAACAGGGAAGGAGATATCGGGGATATCTGCAAGGTGCGCGAGCATGAGTTTTCGCCGGGCATTGAAGGTTTCCACCATTTCTCGAACGACATGAGGTGGACAGCGCAAGGCGGCAAGGGCGGCCTTCTGACTCACCGAGGTTGGGTTCGAGGTCATGTGGTCCTGGAGGCGGGCCATTCCCTCGATGACCTCTTTTGGCCCTGCCGCGTACCCAATTCGCCAGCCAGTCATGGAGAAGGTCTTCGACACCCCATTGATGACTACGGTACGTTCTTTCATTCCCGGGAAGGTGGCGATGCTCCTTGGGAAGGGTACTTCGTACACCAGGTGTTCGTAAATTTCGTCGGAAATGACCAAGAGGTTTCTCTCCACAGCAATGCGAGCGATCTGGGCAAGGATTTCTTCTGAGAGGACAATCCCTGTGGGATTTGAGGGGTTGTTGAGGATGAGGAGTCTCGTTTTTGGAGTAATAGCCCTCTCTAAGGCGTCGATATCCGGCGCAAGGGAATCGGTTTTGCAAGCCACGAAGACCGGCTCTCCCCCGGCAAGCCGTATCTGCTCCACGTAGGTTACCCAGAAAGGAATGGGCAAGAGCACCTCATCCCCTGGATCGCAGAGGGTCATGATGGCGTTGTAGAGGGAATGCTTTGCACCGCAGGAGACGATTACTTCCTGAGGTGAGTACGAAAGACCGTTTTCCCGTTTGAGCTTCTCGCAGATGGCTTCTCGGAGCTCTGCAATCCCCTGTGTCGGTGTGTACTTCGTAAATCCGGCATCAATTGCCCTCTTTGCCTCTTCTTTGATGAACGAAGGGGTATCAAAGTCCGGTTCCCCGGCGCTGAAGGAAATCACGTCAATTCCCTGGCGCTTCATAGCCTGAGCCTTTGCAGATATAGAGAGGGTGGCCGAAGGTGCAATCATCCGTACCCTTGAAGATACACGAACCCCACTTTTCTCGTACCCCAAGATCTCTGCCCCCTTTGCGTGAGGAGGTTGCGTTCCTGCGTTTGGGAGGATATACTAAGGCGTGTAGTTTTGTTTTTCCTTATAAAGGAGTGGAGCACAAAAGTCAAGAGAGGGGTGGAGATTTTATGAAAATCGGTGTATTCCTCGTCCTCTTCCAGAACGAACCTTTCGAGAAGGCTCTTGACTACGTGAAGGCGCAGGGTGTGGAGGCGGTGGAAATCGGCACCGGAGGGTATCCCGGTAACGCTCACTGCAACCCCAAGGAGCTCCTTGCCGATGCCTCGAAGCTCTCCCGTTTCAAGGAAGCGGTGGAGTCCCGGGGTCTTGAAATCAGCGCTTTAAGCTGCCACGGGAATCCTCTCCATCCGAATCCCGAAATCGCCCGAAAGCACCATGAGGATTTCGAGGTAAGTGTCCTTCTTGCAGAAAAACTCGGCGTTCAGAACGTGATTACCTTCTCCGGATGTCCTGGAGATTCAGAGAATGCCAAGTACCCGAACTGGGTGACTTGCCCCTGGCCTTCGGATTTCCTCGAGGTTCTCAAGTGGCAGTGGGAGGAAAAGCTCATTCCCTACTGGAGGAAAGCTGGGCAATTCGCCAAGGACCACGGAGTTCGGGTGTGCCTCGAGATGCACCCCGGCTTTTGCGTGTACAATCCTGAGACGCTTCTTCGCCTCCGGGAGGCAGTTGGGGACGTCATCGGGGCGAATTTCGACCCGAGCCACCTCTTCTGGCAGGGTATTGACCCAATTTTTGCCCTGAGGAAACTCGAGGGAGCCATCTACCACGTCCACGCCAAGGACACGAAAATTGACCCGGTCAACAGCCTCGTTAACGGAAACCTCGACACCAAGGTGTACACCGAAGAGAGCAAGCGTTCCTGGATTTTCCGTACCGTGGGCTATGGGCATGATTTTGGCTTCTGGAAGGATTTCGTGAGCACTTTACGGCTTGTAGGGTACGATGGGGTTCTCTCCATAGAGCACGAGGATTCCCTCATGTCCGGACGGGAAGGTTTCGAAAAGGCGGTTGCTTTCCTCAAAGAGGTTGTTATTCGTGAGAAGATAGGGCAGGCCTGGTGGGTGTAGGGTGCAGTTTCTCTCGTACACGAAGCGGGTCCTCCCCTGTGGCGCCCGGATTGTTTTCCGCCGCATGGACTCTCCTCTTGTGGCGGTGAACCTCTGGGTGCGGGCGGGGGTGAGGGACGAAAAGCCGGAGAAGAACGGTATTTCCCATTTCTTCGAGCACATGGTCTTCAAGGGGACGGTGCACTTCCCTGGACTTTTACTGTCCCGGCGGGTTCAGGCCCTTGGGGGGACCCTGAACGCCGGGACCTCCCTCGACACAACGGATTTCTACCTGGTTGTCCCTCAGGAATTCTGGAAAGAAGCCCTCTCCTTAGAGATGGAGCTTGTGACCCAGCCCCTTCTTGACCCAGAGGATATCGAGCGGGAGAAGATGGTGGTCATCCAGGAAATCCACATCGACGAGGATGACCCGGAGGAGCGTCTTGCCCACCTCCTCTACGAGCGGGTGTTCTCGGAAACCCCTTACGGTCTCCCCATCCTGGGTCGAGAAGATACGGTGCAGCGTTTCACCCGAGAGGATCTCCTCGAGCACCAGAGCCGCTTCTACCATCCTGCCAACATGGTCCTTGCAGTGAGCGGAAACCTCAAAGAGGAGGAGCTCTTTGCTTTTTCTGAAGAGCTCTTCGCCTCTATGAGTTTGCCGCAAGAACTCAATAACTCTTTCTTCCCGCCTCTGCCGCTTCCGGAGCGGCAGATTGTGGAATGCGTCATGGATGTTCGGAGGTTCTACGGTGCCATAGGATTCCTCTGCGACGGAATTAAAAGCGACAACTTTTACCTCCTCCGTCTTCTTTCCCTTATTATGGGGGATGGGCTTGGTTCAAGGCTCAACATTGCCCTTCGAGAGGAGCGCCGACTCGTTGACACCATCCACACCACGTACTCGTACTACGAGCATGTGGGGATTTTTGCCATCTTTTTCACCTTTTCTCAGGGGAACTTTGAGGAAATCGAAGAAGCCATCCGGGGAGAGTTTACCAAACTCACCTACTTTGCTCCCACGGAAGAAGAACTTGAGAGGGCCAAAAACCTTCTCAAAAGCGGGTTCTTCAACGCCATTGAGACAACCCTTGGGAGCGCAGAGCTCCTGGGGCGCCTTGATACCATAGATAGTATTGATCGGAGTCTTCGGGCTTTCTTCCAGGTTGAGAGAGCAAAGCCCGAAGACCTTGTGGAGGTGGCCCGAAGGTATGTGGACTTCGAGCGAGGGACCTCTATCTGCATCAAGCCAGGTGGGTGAGGTGGACGAAAAATCCTTCCGGGTGGAAAAGCGGGTTTTCAGAAACGGTCTCACCCTTCTTTTCATCCCTCGGGAGAGCGAGCTCGTCGTTTTCCATCTCCTTCTTGGTCTTGGCAATATCTTTGAAAGGAAGGAAGAGCGAGGTATATCGGCACTCCTCCAGGAGGCACTTCTTAAAGGGACAAAGCAAAAAAGTGGCATTGAGTTCAGCAGGGCTGTCGAGCACCTTGGAGCCACCTTTGAGAGCTCTTCGAACTACTTCACCGGAAAAGTGGTCATGCAGGGTCCGGCAGAGGTGGCTGAAGATATCCTCGCCCTTTTTCTTGAGGCCATCAAAACCCCGGCTTTTCTCCCTGAAGAGGTGGAAAAGGAGAAATGCTTTCTCATCGATCTCCTCCGTGCTCTTGATGATGACCCTCTGAAGGCGGCTATGCTCCGGTTCAAACGAGCTTTCTTCGGTCGGCATCCCTATGCCTTCCCGACCCTTGGAGAGATTCGGAGTCTCGAACGCATGACTCAGGAGCAGGTCGTTTCCTGGTACGAACGGACTTTTGTCCCGAATAACATGGTTCTCGCGGTGGCTGGAAAGTTCAACAAGGACCGTATGGAGAAAATTCTCGAGCGAGAGCTTGGTTCCATTATTCCCCGGGAATTTTCTTTTCCCTCTCGGGACCGATTTTTCCCCGCCTCTTTGAAGATTGTCGACTGCAAGGAAGTTCGGGATAGCTGGGTGGTTTTAGGGTTTCGGGCTCCAGGGATTCTTGAGGTAAAGGACCGTGTCGCTTTTGACGTGCTCAACAACGTCCTTGGGGGAGGCATGTACTCGCGACTTTTCACAAAAATCCGAGAGAACCGGGGTTTGAGTTACCAGGTTGGGTCGGTATACGTGCCTCTTCTTGGCCCCTCTTTTATCTGCGCGTACTGTGGATTTGCCCCCTGCTACTTCGACACTGTGGTGGGCATCCTGAGAGAGGAGTTCCGGAATCTCTTGAACCTCGGTGAAGAAGAATTCAGCGAAGCCAAGGCCTACACCCGAGGATTGTTCCTCCATAGCTTCGAGAGCGTTGCCTCTTTGGCTGCGCTCTTTGCCTTTTACGAGCGGATTGGACTTGGCTGGGAGTTCCCCTTCCAGTACGAGGCAATGCTTCGAGAACTCTCTCTTGAGGAGGCCAAGGCTATCTACCGGAAGTTCGTTGGTCAAGGGGAATCCTTGGGAGCCATTATGCCTGTAGCTTGAGCTTCTTTTTGGGCCTAACCGGTACAGTTGTTTTGACCGCATGGAGGAGGGAAGGAAAGTATGAAAGCAAAGCTTCTTCCTGTGCATTTTTCTGTAGGGATGGATGAAGAGTACAAGAAGCAGGTCGCAACGCTTCGAGAGCTCCTCAAAGAAGAAGCCGAGATTCTCGATCCTGTCCCTTTGGGGAGTACCTATCCTGAGGTTGATGCCCTCCTTTTTCCTCAGATTCTTGGAGAAGCGTACCGATCCGTTGAGGTTATAAAAGCGTCGCGTCTTCCCGTCCTTGTGGTGACTTCTCCTTTTGGGACGATGAACATGTGGGATTGGGAGATTGTGACGTATCTTGAGCATCACGGGGTCTCCGTCTTTGCTCCTTACTCTTTGGAACTTACCCGGGCTATTATCCGGGCTTTTGGTTTCCGAAGGGGTGCCCAGGGGGCGAGGTTTCTCGTTTTCCAGGATAACCCTGGAGAAGGGATGCAGGCTGAGATTTTCAAGCGCTTCTTCTGGTGGGAAGGGGAATGCCGGAAGGGAATTCGAGAAAAGTTCGGAATTGAGACCGTTGTGAAAAGCTTTAAGGAGCTTGCAGAGCGGGCAAAGAATATCCCGGATGAAGCTGCTGATGCTGAGCGGAGGCAGTGGAATCTTCCTGCGGAGGGGGTGCCTGAGCGGTCCCTCCGAAGCGCGGTGAAGATGTACCTTGCGCTTTCTGAGGAATTCGGGACGCACGAACGAGTTCTCGGCATGGGAACGAACTGCCTCAACGAATCGTTCTTCTCGGACACCACGCCTTGCCTTGCCTGGAACATGCTCTTTGAAAGACAGGGTATCCTTTGGGCCTGTGAAGCCGATATTCTCTCCCTCCTTACCGAGTGCGTGGTGTACTTCTCCCTTAAGGCTCCAGTGATGATGACGAATATCTACCCTTTCCTTATGGGAGAGGCGGCTCTCAAGCACGAGCGCATCGAGAAGTTCCCCGACGTCCCTGAGCCTGAGCACCATGCCCTCTGTGCCCACTGTGGGTACTTTGGGGTACTCCCCCGTCCTTTCGCCTCTTCCTGGAAAGTGCGGCGGAAAGTCCTGCGCATCGTCGACGATAACGCCATTGCCCTCGATGCCCGCCTTCCTGAAGGACCTGTAACCCTTGTGAAATTCCATCCCTCCCTGAGCAAAATGGTGGTTGCATCGGGGTACCTTGAGGGGTACGCGCAGTACCCGGGCTCCGATTGCGAGAACGGGGCCATCCTTCGAGTGCAAAACGGCTATCGACTCGTTGAGGGACTTCCCTCGCACCACGTGTGCATCGTGAAAGGAGCGCACATTCCTACCCTCCACCAGGTCGCCCGGGTCCTTGGGATTGGAGTTGAAGAGGTTTAGTGCCGAGGGGGGACAGGAGTCCCCCCTCGTGCTCAGGCATTGTTCCAGGAAATCCGAATATCCTCAATCCTGAGGGTTCCCTCGCCTTGTACCCTGAGGCGCCGCTTCATGCGAGGGAGGAGGTCGAAGTAGTTATCCTCGGGCAAGAAACCTTGAGGGAGCTCTAAGGAGACGCACCACGCAAAGGTTTCGGTTTCAAGCTCAAGGAATGTTGTCCCCTTCTCCTGGAAGAGTCTACCAAGAACACAGGCCCTTGGAAGGTCGAGATCTTTAAAGCGGGCAAAGAAGCATCGTTCCCAGTCGATGACAGTATCACCGTCCTGGAGTACAGCCCAGAGGAAGGTTTCTCGTTCTTTCCCTTGGACGGAAGCAAGAGGTACGGTGGCAACTCGCTCGGCGGTATTCGGAGCAACCCGGAAAGACTCGCTTCCTGAGAAGATGGTCGTGCCGTCAAAAAGCGAGATGCCATAGGTTACGGAAAGGGCACGAGGACTTCGGGTATCGTTCACCACAAAGATCTCAGCAGTAGCTTCGTTCTTTTTTATTGAGAGGTCTACAGGTTGGAAGGCTCTCCGGACAAAGTAATAGCTCGCCTTTCTCCGAAGATAGTAATCGATAATTGTCCATCCAATGGCTCCCCAGCAATCGCTGTACATCCAGAACAAAGCTCCTGCGGTCAGGAACTTGCGTCGCCTCCAGTGTTCAAGAGCGAATTTCAGCGCTTCTCCCTGAAGGAGCTGGGCGTAGTGGAGGTATTCCTCAAAGGATAATCTTTCTGGATCCCTCACAAACTCCCGGAGCATGCCCCGAATGTTTTCCCGCTCGAAGACATTGTTGTGGAACTGCCAGGACGGTGAATCAAGATAGAGTTCGTCCTGAGGAATGAATTCCCGAAGGGATGCAAGGCTTGGTGGGGCAAGAACGCCAAACTCTGAAATGAACTTTCCTCGGTCCCTGGCGTAATTCTCGTAATTCACCCGCTCCCTAAGGTCCTCGGCAAGAATGCTCACGTACCAGGCATGGCGGTCGCCTTCGAACTCGGAGTTTGGGTCTTTCCCGCCGTATGGACTCGACAGCCAGTAGGGTCTTGTGGGGTCGAGTTCTCTGAGAAGGCGAGGCATGAGGACATGGTATATGTCGTAGTCTGGGAATTCAAGATCAGCGCGTCCGCTGATCTCCTTGTTCCGTTCATGGAGCCACTGCAATTCGTTATTTCCACACCAGAGGACTATGGCTGTTTCGTTGCGGAGATTTTTCACCACTGCCTCGATTTCTCTTGCTACTTCTTTAAGAAATGTCGGGTCCTTTGGGTAGTAGGCGCAGGCAAACATGAAGTCCTGCCACACCATAATCCCTCGCCGCGCGCAGTGCTCATAGAAGAAGGGATCCTCGTATATTCCTCCGCCCCAAACCCGGAACATATTGAAGTTTGCTTCTTTCGCTTCGTCGATGAGCTTTTCGTACTTCTCCTTGGTTACCCTGGGAATGAGGGAATCCGCTGGTACCCAGTCGGCTCCTTTGCAGAAAACCGGTTCTCCGTTCACCAAAAGGACAAAGGATTCCCCTTCATCCTCGGGTAGAGGCTCTTGCTTTAAGGAGATTTCCCGGATTCCCCAGAGCTTCTCGAAGCGATCGAGCTCTTGTTCCTCTTCCCCGAGGAGGAGAAGGACGACTTTGTACAGATGTGGTTCTCCGAGTCCATTGGGCCACCAGAGGCGGGCTGACGGAAGGTCCAAAGAAAGGGTGAAATTTGTGAGGCCCGGGTATGCTCGTAAGGCTATCTCCTTCACATGGCTCACCCCTACACCGCTCCAAGTTTCTTACCATCTGCCACAAAACCAAGCGCCCGTAGAGTCAATCTCGGCTCACAGCCAAAGTCTTTTGCAAAGTTTTCGATTTGTCCGGAGATGGTTACTGTGGCGGAGTTCTCTCCCCAGATCTTTCCTTGGATGAAGATGTCCCGCAGGGCGAAGCCCTCGAAGAGCCGTAAGTAGACACTCCGTGGTATACCGACATTCACAAGGCGTGGTGCCCAATCCCAGGCAAAGGTGAACTGTGCCTTTCTTGCCCAGACCCTGTGGTAGTCCTGTTCCGGGCTTCCAGCAGGATAGGGGGTAAAGGGTTTGTTTTCGATTCTTTTAACCCCTGCATCAACCCGGACCACAAGGAGGTTCCGCTCTTTGAGCTTTCCAGAGACGTTGA
>JACIZN010000016.1:15377-22108 GCA_014359405.1 Candidatus Caldatribacterium sp. | reverse complement strand
GTAGGATTCTTGGCTTTTCGAATCTCATTGCCATTGCCTTAGGGGTTTACGTACTCTTCTACTACTTTGCAAACCACACCCGTACGGGCCGGGAGATTTACGCTGTGGGGAGCAATGTCGAGGCATCGCGCATCATCGGCATCAATACCGATTTTGTGACCTGGCTTGTGTACACCCTCTCTGGGGCTCTCGCTGGTCTTGGAGGAGTCATGTGGGTGGCCCGGTACGCTTCGGCCCAGAACGATACGGCGGCGGGATTCGTGCTTACGGTTGTGGCGGCATGCGTTCTTGGAGGTGTAAGTATCTCTGGGGGGGCAGGGACCATTCCGGGGGTTTTCTTGGGCTCGATCACCATTGGCATCATCAACAATGCCCTTCCCATGATTCGAGTGTCCCCTTTCTGGAAAATGGCTCTCCAGGGGCTCATTATCCTCGTTGCTGCCTTGGTGAATGTCCTTATTGCTCGGAACATGGAGCGTGCACAACTTCGCCAGCGTGAGGAATTGAGGATGGTGCGCTATGGGGCTTGAGAGCTTACGATTGCCAAAGCTTAAGGCCTTTTCTTTCCGCTGGGAATGGCTCCTTTTTGTGCTCATTGTAGGGGCCTTTTTCGTGAACGTGCGGCTTTCACCTTATTTTTGGAACTACAGGAGCTTCATGGATGCCCTTTCGGTTTTCCTTGAGGCGGGATTCATGGTCTTTCCCATGGTCATGATTCTTGTCGCCGGAGATATTGATATTTCTGTTGCTTCCATTACCGCTTTGTCCTCAGTTCTTATGGCTCTATCGTACAAAGCTGGGCTTCCTATGGGGTTTGCGATACTTGTGGCCCTTGGGGTTGGCGTGGCTTGCGGGTACTTCAATGGCTTTCTCGTTTCCCGGATCCCTAACCTTTCGGCAATCATCGTGACTTTGGCGGGTTTCTCCCTCTACCGGGGTATTGCCTACATTCTTCTTGGGGACAAAGCGGTGAGTGGTTTCCCCTCCTGGTATGGGTACCTCGCCTGGGGATATTTGGGAAATACCGGTATTCCCTTCATGCTTTTGGCCTTTTTTGGGTGTGCTGTCGTGTACGGGTTAGTGCTCCACCGGACCTCTTTTGGGCGAAAGGTCTTTGCCATCGGGACGAATCGGGTGGCAGCCTTTTTCTCCGGTGTACCGGTGGCACGCATTCGCCAGACCCTCTTTACCCTGAACGGGCTCATGGCCGGGGTAGCAGCGGTGTTCCTCACCTCAAAACTCGGGAGTTCTCGTCCCAATGTGGCTACGGGGTACGAGCTTGAGGTCATCGCTATTGCCGTCTTGGGAGGAGCAAGTCCCTCAGGAGGCAAGGGGAGCATTCTTGGGGCGTGCCTTGCGCTCATCCTCATGCGGCTTCTCCGCTACGGCATGGGTCTCCGGAACATCCCAGGCCAGGTCATGATGGTGGTCATCGGAATTGTCCTCATCGGCGTAGTTATGATTCCGAATCTTTTGGCGTCTCGGAAGAGAAAAGTGGTGGTGTCGTAGCCTATGCCCAGGAAGGTAGGTCTCATCGCTGAGGAGCGGCGACTCAAGATACTCGAGGCTCTCAAGGTTCGCCAAACCCTTACTGTGAAGGAACTTGCAGCTATGTTTGCCGTGAGCGAGGACACCGTTCGCCAGGACCTCCGATCCCTTGAGAAACAGGGGCTCCTTCGGCGCATCTACGGGGGAGCCTCTCGGGTGAAGACGAGTAACGTCGAAATTCCTGTGGAGCTCCGGGAAATCACAAACCGCGAGGTCAAGGAGGCAATTGGGAGAGAGGCGGCGAAAATCATCGAGGATGGGGATTCAGTCATTTTCGATGCGAGCACCACTGCCCTGCAGGTTGCCCGCAGCATCGACTCAGCAAAGCGGGTGACGATTCTCACGAGTTCCCTTGATATCTGCGTGAGTCTGGCGAGGCAGCCGAACTTTAACATCATCGCCACCGGGGGGACACTCCATCCCCTCTCCTTCTCTTTTGTTGGACCTCAGGCCGAAAATGCGGTGCGGAACTACTATGCCGATAAGCTCTTCCTGGGGGCCAGGGCGGTCCTTGTGGATGAGGGATACCTTGCCGATGTCTTTGAGCTTGAGGCCCACCTCAAAAAGGTCATGGTCACTGCCGCTCAGGAGGTCATCCTCGTTGCCGAGAGCCGGAAGTTCCAGGAGGTAGCCTTCTTTAGAATCTGCGAAATTACAAGGCTCTCCCGTATCTTCACCGATGACCGGTTGGATCCTGTGATAGCTCGAAAGATCGAAGACCTGGGTATTCAGGTCATCCGGGTTCCGGTGGGCTCTTGAAAAAGAACCCATCCTTGAGTATACTCTCCCTCCGGAGAGTACGGAAGTGCTGGTTTCGCAGACTCACGAGGGGAAGGAAAAACTTTTGTTCTCCGTCTTTCCCGAAGGAACGCGAGAGAGGGCAAACCTTGCAGTCCTCCCGTTCGGTGCCGGGTATCTCCGGATGGTTCCTGTAGCGTTTAAGCCCTCCGCTCTGCCAAAAGACAGGCCCCCAAAGCAGCAGTAATGAGTGGATTCTCGGGCACGAGAACCGGGCATCTCAGGCGTTCCTCCAAAAGGGCGAGAACAGCCCTATTTTTTGCCACACCCCCGGTAACGACAAGGGGAGGTACAATACCGATGCGCTCTCCCAAGGCGGCAACCCGTTCGGTAACCGCGTGAGCCACTGCCCATACAAGGTCTTCTTTTCTCTTTCCCCGGGCGATGTGGCCGACGACTTCCGATTCGGCAAAAACCGCGCAGGTATGGGATAGGGTAATCCGTTCCTTTGCCTGCGCAAAAAGGTTTCCGTAGTCCTCAATGTGAATCTCGAGGACCTGGGCCATGAGCTCTAAAAATCTCCCGGTTCCTGCGGCACACTTGTCGTTCATCACAAAGTCGAGGACCTTTCCTCCTTCTCCAAGACGAATGACTTTGCTGTCCTGTCCTCCAATATCTATGACAGTCTTTGCCTTTGGGAAGAGGTACGCCACTCCCTGAGCTTGACAAGTGATTTCGCTCACCACGAGTTTTGCCCCTTCCACCTGGTAGCGTCCGTACCCCGTGGCAACGAGGAAGCACTCTGCATCCTTTCTTCCTACCATATCCAGGGCTTTTGCCAGGGCTTCCTGAGCCCGCTCTTTCGGGTTCACCCCGCTGGGGAGAACGGAGAAGCCCAAAATCCTTTCCCCATCCCAGAGGACACAGGCTGTGGATTGAGACCCGACATCGATTCCGGCAAAGAGCACGAGAACCACCCCGATTTTTGGACTCGAAGGAAAAGGTAGCACAAGAAGGGTTAATCTGCAAAGCAAAGAGCCTACGAGAACCCGAAAAAGCGCAGTGTATTTTCGAAGGGCTCGCCAAGGCTAATGCTCAGAAGGAGCTTGGAGCCTTCTTCGATCTCGAAGATAGCATCGATTGGCTATTTGCGGCTCTTGGAAGCAACAACAATTGCTGGACTTTACAGTCCTCGACCTTCTTCTCCGTTTCTAACTGGTCGTCAGTCTCTATCCGACCATCGCCCCGGATGTGGTAGACGGTGACGCCCTCTGCAGCAAGAACACGACCAACAAGGAGTCGCCGGTGGCACATGGTGGGATTTTCCTCACCGCACATTAAGGCTACTCGACTCCTTGAGAGCTCCTGAATCAGACGTGCTATGCCCTGCTTAAAAGGTTCGGATTCAGCAAGGCGGGAATAGTTCACTTTTCCGTCTTCGTCGTAGAATTCCACTCCCCTTGGCCGACCACCCAGTTCCTTTCCTAAGTAGAGGTATCGTATCCCGTTTTGTGGTAACACCTGTTTCAGTTTTTCCTGGTTGAAATGAGGCACGTAGTGGGAGTACGGTTGTGAACGGACATCAACGACAACCTCGATGCCATGCTTTCGGAGTAAGTCCAGAAAGTGGTTCAGAGTATGATTGGAATGGCCAATGGTGTAAACTATGCGCTCTTTCCTCTGTTCTTGCATGCCGTTTCCGGTCTCCATGCCTTCCTTTTGCATCTTGCTACCTCAAGTTATCCGATAGGGGTTGGTTTTGTCAACGATTTTGGCATGGGGTTCTTTGTCGCTCTGGGGTTGTTGCTTCATCCCCGAAGGACTTCTTTTTCCAGGGTCGGGAATTTCCCAGGAAGGCTTCATTGCCGTGCGGCGGCATTTTGGCACTTTGCGCGTTCGAGAAAGAGGCTCTCAAGCGTCACAGTGAGGGTGAGCTTTTGCCTTTCCCCTCCAGGGGAAACGTTCTGGGTTGTGGAGTAGGTCAACTGCTTCCCAGGCTTCAGGACAAGAACGCCTGAAGGGAGAGGATTTGGGAAAGAGAACTCAAAAAAGAGGAGTTGATCGTCCAGCCTTTCGATACGCAAACTCCCATCTTCCTCCATTCCTTTGATGACAAGCATTTGGTAGTTTACGGTAAACGGAAAACTCGTGACCCCCTTGAGTCCACTTGATGCTCCCGTGCCTGCTCTTCCTGAGAGGGATACCCCTTCTCCTACGATGAGATTTACGGTCTCAGGGTCTATTTTCCCCTCACCCCTCCCAAAAGCACCGACAAGGCTCACGAGTGTACCTTCTTCCCTGTTCAACCGGTAAGTGGGGAAGTCGATGCAGAGGTAGGGGGATCCTGGTTCCCCAGCGATGTGAACCCATTGCTCGAAAAAGATAAGACCCTTCTCAAAGTCAATTCTCTCTGGAACGTTCTCCGCACAGCTTCCAAAGCTTAAGAGGAGGAAGAGAAGGGTAAGGATGAGGAATTTCCAGAACCTTGGCTCCATGCAGTCCCCTCCTTGGGGGAAGACCTCTGGTACCGGGTCTTCTCTTGCCAAGTTTACCACAGTTTTCTTCTTCGAATAAGTGGTAGAATGGTACAATGAGACAAAAGGAGGAGGGTTCGGTGGCGAAGGTTTTCGAGGAGTTCAAAGAGTTTGTAAGCCGTGGTAACGTCATCGATCTTGCCGTAGGTGTCATCATAGGCAATGCCTTTGGGGCAATTGTGAAATCCCTCGTTGCTGATATCATCATGCCGCCTCTTGGTCTTCTCCTGAGGAAAGTCGACTTCTCGAACCTCTTTCTTGTGCTCAAGGAAGGGGACAAACCCGGACCTTACTATACCGTTGCCTCGGCCCAAGAAGCGGGAGCGGTCACTCTGAACTACGGGATGTTCATCAATAGCGTTGTTGCTTTCTTGATAGTTGCCATAGCCGTTTTCTTCATGGTTAAGGCGGTCAATCGTCTGCGCCGCGAGAAAGCCGTTGTTCCACCACCGCCCACGACGAAGGAATGTCCCTTCTGCTTCACCCTCATTCCCATCAAGGCCATTCGTTGCCCGAACTGCACTTCGGAATTAACCAGGTGAAGAGTTGATGCGCAGCGCCTTATTTGCGACAATGAGGAATGAGTTGAGCAACACGGAGGGGGAATGTGTATGAAAAAGTTCATCAACCGTCCAGAGAACCTCATTGAGGAAATGCTTGAGGGTTTCGTGAAAGCCCATCCCCACAAGGTCCGCCGCCTGGAAACCGAGCGAGTCCTCGTCCGGAAAGATGCCCCGGTCAAAGGAAAGGTGGGCATCGTCACCGGAGGAGGTTCAGGGCACAAGCCGGCCTTCATCGGGTACATCGGGAAGGGTCTTGTCGATGCCGTGGCGGTGGGGGATATCTTTGCTGCTCCCCCGGTTTCCCGGGTCTACGAGGCCATCAAGGCGGTGGACGGGGGAAAAGGTGTGCTCCTTTGCCTTGGGAACTACTCTGGGGACGTCATGAACTTCGGTATGGCCAAAGAGCTTGCCGAAAGTGAAGGAGTTCCGGTGGAGAGCATCATCGTGAACGACGATGTGGCCTCAAGCCCCAAAGGGAAAGAGGAGAACCGCCGGGGAATAGCCGGAGAGGTGGTCCTCTGGAAGGTGGTTGGAGCATTGGCCGAGGAAGGAGCAGATCTTGCAAAGCTCAAAGAGGTTGGGGAACGGGTGGTCAAAAACACCCGGAGCATGGGTGTTGCCCACACCCCCTGCATCCTCCCCACCACCGGGAAACCGAGCTTCACCATCGGAGAGGATGAGATGGAGATTGGGGTGGGTCACCACGGAGAGCCAGGGGTGAAGCGCACGAAGATGATGTCCGCCGATGCGGTGACGGAACTCTTGACCCTCGAAATCCTCAAGGACCTCCCCTTCGAAAGCGGCGATGAAGTCCTCGTTCTCATCAACGGCCTTGGCTCCACCTCCCTCCTTGAGATGTACATCTCTTTCCGCAAGGTCGCCGAGATCCTCGCCGATCACCGCATCACCATCCACCGCACCTACATCGGGGAGTTCTTCACCTCCCTTGAGATGGGTGGCTTCTCCATCACCCTCACGAGACTCGATGACGAGCTCAAGCGCCTCATCGATGCCCCCTGCGATGGGGTCCACTTCATCCAGCACTGAGAGGAGGTTCCCCATGGAGGCCATCCCCTTCTTTCGGTTCAAAGAAGCCTTCTCTCGCATCCTTGAGAACCTCGAAAGGCACCGATCTTACCTCAACGACCTCGACTCCCCCATTGGGGACTCCGACCATGGGGAGAGCGTCTGCAAGGCCTTCGAGAGAGTCGAGGAAGCGGTGGAATCCTTCCCCAAAGGAGAGGAGGACATCGGAGCCCTTTTGAGCACCGCAGGCAAAACCATCCTCTTCTCGGGAGGAGCTGCCATGGGACCCCTCTATGGGACAGCCTTCCTTGATGCCGGAAAA
>JACIZN010000016.1:0-15367 GCA_014359405.1 Candidatus Caldatribacterium sp. | reverse complement strand
CTCCCTCACCCTCCCTGAGTTCTGCGAGGTCTTTGCTGCTTTCACCGAGGGAGTCCGCCGCCGAGGGCAGGCTGAACCCGGGGACAAGACCATGTACGATACCCTCCTTCCTGCCCTTGAGGCCCTCAAGAAAGCCAAGGAAGAAGGGAAATCCTTGAAAGAGGCCCTTGAGAGTGCCATCCGTGCTGCTCGAGAGGGGATGGAGTCCACGAAAGGTATGCTTGCCAAAAGGGGTCGTTCGAGCCGTCTTGGAGAGCGGAGCATCGGCCACATCGACCCTGGGGCAGCCTCGAGCTACTTCATCATTGAGGCGTGGTTTAGGGCACTTGCAGGAGTTTGACTTCTCGTGGAGGGATTGGTAGTATACCTTCAAAAGCGAGAACTTTTTCGCTTTAAGGGGGGTGGTATTACAGAGAAAACTGTTCGAACTGTTCGTACTCTCATTCTTTTTTCGGAAGGAGGTTTACTATGAGGGGAAAGCACTGGTTGGTTGTGGTTTTGGTTGCTCTTCTGGTGTGGGGATGTGTGGCCGGTGTCTCCGCGGCCGAGAAAAAGAAGCTCACCTTTGCCTGGATTCCGAAAGCCCTCAATAACCCCGTTTTCGAGCTCGGTCGAGATGGAGCCTTTGCCAAAGCGAAAGAACTCTCCGAGACTACCGAGTACGAAGTTGAGGTTCTCTACGTAGGTTCAGTAGCCTCTGACGCGGCAGAGCAGGTTCGAGTGGTTGAAGATGTTATCGCCCGGGGTGTGGATGGTATTGGTATCTCTTGCAACGATCCCGATGCGCTTGTGGATGTTATTAACAAAGCGGTGGATGCGGGGATTCCAGTAATGACCTGGGACGCAGACGCGCCAAATAGTAAGCGCTTCACGTACCTTGGGGTGAGTAACTACGATGGAGGGAAGGCAGCTGCTGAACTCCTCATCCGGTACATGGGCGAGAAAGGAAAAGTCGCACTCCTTACCGGTGTTCCTGGGGCCTTTAACCTGGAGGAGCGAATCCGAGGTTTCAAGGACGTTATAAAGAATTACCCAGGGATTGAGATTGTGACCACCGTTGCCTGCTACGACGACATTAACCTCGGCGTCCAGGTTGTAGAGGAGACCATGCAGGCGTACCCCGATCTCACCGGCTGGTTCTTTGTGGGGCTTTGGCCTCTCTTTGCAGAACGGGGGTCCATGCCTCTCTG
Organism: Candidatus Caldatribacterium sp.; assembly: GCA_014359405.1. Taxonomy (NCBI): domain Bacteria; kingdom Pseudomonadati; phylum Atribacterota; class Atribacteria; order Atribacterales; family Candidatus Caldatribacteriaceae; genus Candidatus Caldatribacterium; species Candidatus Caldatribacterium oleiphilum. The sequence continues at coordinate 14,177 of JACIZN010000016.1, read as the reverse complement.
GGAAGAAGCGGCAAAATCCGGTCGCGTCAAAACAGTCGCTTTTGATACACTCCCTGTGGAGCTTGAGTACCTCAAGGAGGGACTTCTCTGTGGCTTGGTCGGGCAGAAGTACTGGGGCTGGGGATACGACACCATCCAGATGCTCTTTGACTACGTTGTGAACAAAAAAGAATTCCCCTCCTGGACGGACTCGGGTATGGACATCGTTACCATCCATAACGTCGATGCCATGATCGAAGCATGGGAAAAGAAGGACTTCACCAAGCCTCTCCCGCCACCCTTCCCCGAGGAATAAGGGGAAAACACCCTGGGTCTTTGGCCCAGGGTGTTTTCGTTCAGACTTCTTTGGGGGGATGAGACATGGAGGCCCGTGGACGAGAGGAATCCGCTCGTTACGTAGAGCCAGGTTTTGTACTCCGCTTTGCCCGGAACCAGCTTGCCGCCCTTTTGACCATCCTTGGGGGCATGGTTGTCCTTCTGAGTCTCCTGACGAGTACTTTTCTCACTGCGAATAACATCTTCAACGTCCTGCGAGCCTTCTCCTGGATTGCCATAGCCTCCTTTGGCCAGTCGATTGTCATCATTGGGGGAGGCATTGATCTCTCCGCTGGGTCGAACATGGCCTTCGCGGGTATTATTACTGCCATGCTTCTTGTGGCGGGGCACAATGTGACGCTTTCGGTTCTTGCGGGACTTTTTGTGACCTTGGGGATTGGCTTTTTAAATGGCCTTATGGTGAGCAAGACCAAGCTCCCTCCTTTTATTGCCACTCTGGGAACGATGAGCATTATTCGAGGTTTTTGCTATGGCATGACCCAGGGCTGGCCTATTCGGAATCTTCCTCGGTCTTTCATGGTTCTGGGGCAGGCCGATCTCTGGCGAGTACCTCTTCCGGCTGTGGTGATGATTGCCCTTGCTGTGCTCTGTGCGGTGCTCCTTGAGAAGACAAAACTCGGGTACCATATCTACGCAGTCGGGGGTAACGAGTACGCAGCATCGCTTGCAGGCATCAATACTGGTAGGGTGAAGAATATTGCCTTTACCCTTTCGGGTCTTTTCGCCGGTATTGGAGGCCTTCTTATGACGGCTCGACTTGGGGTTGCGGCGCCTACGGCAGCGCAGGGGTATGAGCTCGATATCATTGCTGCAGCAGTGATTGGAGGTATCAGCTTAACTGGTGGTGAGGGAAGTGTCTGGGGAGCCCTCATCGGCGCGGCCATTATGCAGATTTTGCGAAATGCCCTGGTTCTTATGGGCTTTCCTGCCTACTGGCAGCCTGCCGCCATTGGAGCCGTAATTATCGGTGCGGTAATGATTGATATGTACCGCAAGCGCAAAGTGTGACTCTTGGGGGTGGGATGGTGGAAGCACCTATTCTGAGTCTCCGAGGAGTGAGCAAGTACTTCGGGGGCGTTCATGCTCTGGAGGACGTGGATTTCGATGTGTACCCTCAAGAGATTGTGGCCCTTGTGGGTGACAATGGAGCCGGGAAGTCGACTTTGGTCAAGATCATTGCTGGGGTTCACCGACCGACGAAGGGGCAAATTTTCTTCTTTGGGCAGCCTGTGGAAATCCACAGCCCTCGGGATGCTCAGTCCTTGGGAATCGAAATCGTGTACCAGGAACTTGCGCTCATTGAGACCCGGGATGTGCCGGCAAACTTTTTCTTAGGACGTGAACCCGTTAAGGGGAGGTTGGGTATTTTCGTTGACCGAAAGAAAATGGTTGAAGACACGGTACGTACTCTGGAGGAACTTGGCATCGAGTTACCGCACTTGCGAACCCCTGTGCGGTACCTTTCTGGGGGGCAGAGGCAAGCCTTGGCCATTGGCCGTGTCATGCCGTGGGGTGGAAAAATCATCATCATGGACGAGCCGACAGCTGCCTTGGGGGTCAAGGAGTCCCGTCGCGTGCTCGATCTCATCCTGCGGCTTAAGGAAAAAGGGTGTTCCGTTATCGTCATAAGCCACAACATGCGTCACGTGTTCAACGTAGCCGATCGCATCGTGGTGCTCAGAGGAGGTCGGAAGGTCGGGGACAAGAAAAAGTCCGAAACGACACCAGATGAAATCGTGAAGCTCATCGTCGGGGCGGACATGCTGTAGGAGGGTGAGGTGCGCCGCCGGGCAGCGGTACTCAAGGTCATCAGATTTGCAGGTTTTGCCCTCCTCTTTTTCCTTTTCCAGCTCCGCAACCCTTACCTCTCAGCATACTTTTCCTCTCTGTACACCATTGAGGAAGCCACAATCACCCAGTGGATGCTCCCCTCTGGGGAGTTTGAGGTCCACGAGCGGATTGTCTATCGAATGCGAAAGCCTTTCCGGGGTGTATTCCGGGAGATTCCCCCTTCTCGGTACGTGGAAATTGAGGATGTCCGTCTTTCGGTGGAGGAAATAACCCCAGAGTACATCGAATGGCTTGAAAGGACAGACCGGGGTTTCTCCGCCCGGGTTTGGCTCGTTCCTTTTGGAAGTGCACTGCGTCTTGACCCAAGGAACACCCCGAGAGTCACCCTCAACGTGTGGTACCGGGCAAGGTACGTTTTCGAGAACGGTCCTTCCATCGCTCAAGTTTTCCGCCAATTCTGGGGAGAGTGGAATTCCTGGGCTTCCAACGTGCGAGGAATCTTCGAATTTCCCGAAGAAGTACGTGTTACTGAGGTTTTCACCCACCCCCGTCTCCGGGTTGAGAGAGAAGGAAATCACTACACCGTTTCAGCAAGCCATCTCCCTCCAAGGGCTATCGCTGAGGTCCGTTTCGTGGCCCAGCCAATTCCGGAACTCCCCTATGCTGCTTTCAACCCCCTTCTGACCCTTGAGGACATCGAGAGGGAAGAGGCGAAGTACCATTCTGCCGTTAGAAGGGCCTTAGGCTTTTCCTTTGGGCTCTTCGGTTTTTTCGTTCTCCTCCTTATCCTCGTATACCTTTTCTTTGGTCGAGAGCCGAAGGTACCCTACCTCCGAGAGTACGAAGAGGAGCCTCCCACCGATGACCCTCCAGATGTGGTCAATGCCATCGTGAAAAGCCTCGGGGGAACCGTGGACGAGGATGGCATTGCCGCTGTTCTTCTCCACCTCTACCACCTCGACCTTGTAGATTTCGCAGAAGATGGCCAAGCTATCATTCTCAAGGTGGAAGAGGCTCCAAAAGACCTTCCTGAAACTGAAAGGGCATTCTTCGATCTCCTTGTCCGCTTTGCCGAAAACGGAGAATTCCGCTTTGGGAATTTGCAAGAGAAGCTTGAGCGATCCCTTGCTGAAGCCCGAAGTTTCAACGTCGCTTTCTCGACGTACCGGAAGGAAGTTGGTAGGGAACTCCTCCGTCGGAAGTATCTGAAAATGACGGGAAATGTGCTTGCAAAACTCTTCGCCTTTTTCATGATTCTTGGATCTTTACCTGTGGTGAGCCTTGGCTCTTTACCCACCACGGTTCACTTCTTGCCCCTTTTTACCGTGCTCTCGGGAGCAACCTTTTTCATCGGGGTTTCGGTACTTTTGGCCCGGCAGGACCTTTTCGGGCGCTGGACAAAGGAGGGACGTCTCTTCTATCTCCGTTGGATGAGCTTTGCCCGCTTCCTTGAGGAGTACTCCCTCATCGCCGAACGCCCACCTCAGGCGGTTATCCTCTGGGAGAAGTATCTCATTTACGCCACGGCATTGGGTCTTGGAAGGACAGTTCTCGAGCACCTTCGTCGCCTCATTCCCCACGAGGTTTGGGAAAGAGAAAGCCGGCATCCTTACTTCTACGGTCCGGCTGTATTTCTCCCCGGACAGAGTTTTACCCGCCTTTCCTATGTGGCAGCCGCGACGGTTGCCCAGGCAAGCTCTGGAGGGAAAGGAAGGGGATTCGGTGGCGGGGGCTTCGGCGGAGGTGCCGGGGGCTTTGGTGGCGGGTCCGGTGGGGGCCGGGGTGGAGCGTTCTGAATCCGGGCTTCTTGAGCCTTGCCGTTGACGATGGGGCAGGAATTGTGGAAGAATTCCGAGAAGGAGGTGAGGGGCTTGTACCCTTGGCACAATACTTTCCATATGGGACTTGTGCACTTCATGGCCTATCCGCAGGCAAGCTCGCGTGATGCAGTGTTGCAGACCGTTACTGAAGTTCTTACGGATGAATTCTTCCAGGCGATTGAGGTGAGTGCTCTCCTTGACTTGGAACTCTTGGAGGAAATAGGGAAGCTCTGCAAGGTCGCACGGGTGGAGCTCCTCCTCGGGGCGCAACCCCTTGTGCTCTCGCAAAAGCTCAACCTTAACGATTTCTCAAAAAGTGAACGAGAAAGGGCTATCAGAAGGCTCAAAGAGGCTATCGACAAGGCGTACTCTTGCGGTGCAAAGGCCATAAGTTTCCTTTCGGGGAAACGTCCAGAGAAGGGCAAAGAGGAAGAAGCCAAAAAACTCCTTGTGGAATCCCTTATTGACCTCTGCCGGTACGCCGAAAATCGGGCTAAAGACGCAGGGTACCTCTTGGGGGTGAATCTTGAGGTCTTCGATTACGCCGTTGATAAGGAGGCTCTCGTTGGTCCCGCACCTTTTGCCTTTGAGGTTGCCTCCCGTGTCCGGGTAGAGCACCAAAACTTTGGGCTTACCGTGGACCTATCCCACATACCCCTTCTTTTTGAGAATGCTTCCTATACCTTGACGCTTCTTGCACCTTTTGTGAACCACGTCCATATTGGGAATGCAGTCCTCGAAAAGGGGCATCCTGCTTACGGGGATCTCCATCCTCGCTTCGGGATTGAAGGTGGATGCAACGATGTTGACGAGGTGGCCGATTTCCTGCGAGTTCTCTTCCGCATCGGGTACTTTGAGAGGAAAGGGACAACCGAACGCCCGGTTATCTCTTTTGAGGTGAAGCCTCTCCCTGGGGAAGACCCTCGCTTGGTGGTAGCCAATGCCAAAAGGACTTTTCTTGCCGCCTGGAATCGAGTATGCTCCTTAGGGAGGTTGGGAGAATGAGAAGGCCGAACGTATTCGTCACCCGGAGGATTCCCGAAGAAGGCCTCAGGATCGTTGCGGAATACTGTGAGATGGAGGTGAGCGACTTCGACGGCGTGCTCCCCAAAGAAATTCTCCTTGAGAAGGTTCGAGGTCGAGATGGGATTCTCTGCCTCCTTACTGACACCATTGACCGTGAGGTTATGGAGGCGGCAGGACCAAATCTCAAGGTCATCGCCAACTATGCCGTTGGGTACAACAATATCGACGTTGAGGAGGCCACCCGCCGGGGCATTATGGTCACGAATACTCCTGGGGTTCTCACCGAGACTACTGCCGATCTTGCCTGGGCTCTCTTGATGAGCATTGCCCGGCGTATCGTGGAAGCGGATAAATTCGTTCGGGCGGGGAAGTTCCGAGGATGGGAGCCGATGCTTTTTCTTGGAACCGATGTGTATGGGGCAACTCTTGGCATTGTAGGCTTTGGCCGTATTGGTCAGGCGGTGGCAAGAAGAGCCCAGGGTTTCAACATGCGAGTCCTCTACTATGACCTTGTACGAGCTCCTTTCCACGTTGAGAGGGAACTCAAGGCAGAGTTCCGGTCTCTTCCTGAGCTCTTGCAGGAAGCGGATTTTGTGAGCATTCATGTCCCCTTGACCAGAGATACGTACCACCTCATTGGGGAGAAAGAACTCCAGATGATGAAAAGAGAGGCCTACCTCATCAACACTGCCCGAGGGCCCATAGTGGACGAGAAGGCTCTTGTGCGGGCGCTCAAGGAGGGGTGGATTCGAGGGGCAGCTCTTGATGTCTTTGAGAACGAACCAAAAGTGGAGCCAGAACTCTTAGAGCTCGACAACGTGGTTCTTGCTCCGCACATTGGCTCTGCTTCGTACGCTACCCGGACGAGAATGGCCGTTATGGCTGCGGAGAACCTGGTGCGGGCTCTCCAGGGAGAGGTTCCCCCAAACCTCGTGAACCCTGAGGTGCTCAAGAGTTGAAGCGCATCGTCATTTGTCCCGATTCCTTTAAGGGTAGCCTTGAGAGCCCAAAGGTGAGTGAAGCAATCAAACGGGGACTTCTCCGAGCAAATCCCGCTTTTGAGATTTTTACAAAGCCCATGGCCGATGGGGGTGAGGGAACTGTTGCAGCGGTTGTCCTTGCCGCAGGAGGAGAGGTAATTCCCCTTGAGGTGACGGGTCCTCTCTGGGAAAGAGTGCGGGTTCAGGTTGGCCTTCTTCCCGATGGGACCTGTGTGCTTGAGCTTGCGCAAGCTGCAGGCCTTCCCCTTGTCCCTCCCGAAAAGCGTAACCCCCGCCTGACCACGACGTACGGTGTGGGAGAGATGCTCCGCTTTGCCTTGGAGAAGGGATACCGGAGAATTGTCCTTGGCGTTGGGGGAAGCGCGACTTGCGATGGAGGAATGGGGGCTCTTGCTGCCTTAGGAGTTAAGTTTTTGGACCACGAGGGGAAGGAACTCGAAGGTATCGGAGAAAATCTGCCGAAAATTGCATCCCTCGATACGAGTGGATTCCTCCGTCCCCCTGAGGGCACCGAGATTCTCATAGCCACTGATGTCACCAATCCTCTCTATGGTCCCTTGGGGGCTGCGTACGTCTATGGACCGCAGAAAGGTGCAGGACCAGAAGATGTTGCCTACCTTGACGAAGGTTTGCGCCACCTGGCAAGGGTCATAGAGCGCCACCTTGGGGTACGGGTTGACGAGCTCCCTGGAGGCGGGGCTGCAGGAGGAATTGCGGCTGGACTCTTTGCCTTCCTCGGGGCACGAATTGTCCCGGGGGTTCGGCTCATCGCAGAGCTCACAGGACTTGAAAAGGCGATTGCCGGAGCGGACCTTATCGTGACTGGGGAGGGTAGGGTTGACCGGCAGACGTTCTTCGGGAAAGTCGTCGCTGGAGTAGCGGAAATCTGTCGGAAGCACCGCAAGCCCCTTGTGGTTCTTGCGGGGAAAATCCTCTGGGGTGAACTCCCGGAACTTCCTGAAGGAATTGCTGGTGTTTTCTCTATCCTCGATGGGCCCATGACCGAAAGGGAAGCTATAGAACGCGCAGAAGTCCTTGTGGAGCGGGTAGCCTATTCCTTAGGGAGGTTCCTCATTTTCCAGGGTTTTCGCTCCTCAGAGTGACAGGGTTCATAGCCGCGCCCGGAGAAACCCGCGCCTTGATCCTGCACACCGTGCAGATGTCACCGCTTGTCGGCTCTCCACAAAGCCCACATTCTTTGGGAAGCGTCTCCTCTTTCTCTTCCTTCAAAAATCCCTTGGTGAGGTTTCGGGCTACCGAAAGGGCAAAGTCTGGGCGAACTTCCTCGATTCTGCGCAGGATTTCGGTCCAGGGGTCTTTCCGAAGGAAAAAGGAGCACATGGTGCAGCCGGCAACAACAATCCCCTGGAACTTCGTGTACGCGTAGTTCTCTTTTTCAAGGCAGAGGAAAAGGGGGCGAACCCGGGCAACGACTTTGGAGTGTGTTGCGGGAGTGAGGGGTTTGAGCTTCGCAAGCCAAAGAAAGCACTCTCTATCCCCAGAGACCCAGGCTTTCATCTTGTCCCCTATGCATTCCTCTACTCCTTGCTTTTCCCCGATTTTTTAGCGCTCCTGCATTAATGTCCAGATGTAGCCTCGGAGCAAATTATCCCATTTGCCGAAGAAAATTCGCGAATAAGATTGAAAAATTGCCTAATAAAGCTATGATAATTACGGAATATATGTTGACAATGTACGAATCAACTTGGTAAACTTAGTAAACTTAGAATACAAGATGGTAAGGGTACAACTGAAGTGTGGTCTAAATAGGGGGTGATTAGGAGGATTTTAAAACTTGTGTCTGCTTCTTGATGGGGGTATCTGTGGGATTTGGTGATTTTAGTAGGGAATTAGGCGATACCAAGCTCAAAGGAGGGAATAGGGCGTGAGGGAGAGGACCTTAGTCCTAATAATGGTTGTGGTATTGCCTCTGCTGGGGCTAGTACCGGTTCTAGCTGCAGATAAGATTCTTGCCGTTAGCGGGTTGACCGTAGAGAACCTGGTTAATCCTTTGGGTATTGACACTCCGATTCCGCGCTTTCGTTGGGTTGTTGAGGCAAATTACAATGGCGCCCGACAAGTAGCTTATGAAATAAGGGTTTCTTCTGCTGAGTCCCTGTCAGGCGATATCTGGTCAAGTGGACGCGTTGAGTCGACCGATCCTTGGGCAGAGTACGGTGGAAAGCCATTACAATCGCGAAAACGTTACTACTGGGCAGTACGTGTTTGGAACGAGGATGGTAAACCGTCGGAGTGGAGTGAAATTAGCTGGTTTGAAACAGCTTTCCTTGATCCAGACGAGTTTCAGGGAAAGTGGATCTCCCGTGGTGATGATCGAGAACCTGAGATATTATTGCGCAAAGAGTTCTCGCTTGGAAACAAAGAGATAGCTTCTGCACGGATCTACATTGCGGTTACTGGAATATACAAACTCTTCGTTAATGGCCTGCGAATAGGAGACAGAGAGCTTGATCCTGCATATACGAACCCCGATAAAACAGTTATGTATGTTACCCATGATGTAACGAAGCTATTGCGTCCGGGGGAAGCTAATGTTATTGGTGTCAGCTTAGGGAATGCAAGGTTTCCTGGTCAACGGAGACTCAAGCTACAACTCGATGTCACCTATGTCGATGGCACTCAGGACTCGATCGTGAGCGATGAAACCTGGAAAGTGGCTGACGGTCCCACCCTGAAAAGTTCAGTAACAGAAGGTGAGGTCTACGACGCGCGTCTTGAACAACCAGGCTGGAATGCACCAGGTTTCGACGATTCTGAATGGAGCAATGTGGCAATTGTGGAGGCTCCAAAAGGTCGCCTTAAGGCTCAGACTTCTCCGCCAATCAGGGTTACTGGGGAGTTGCCCACCCCAGTGGTGAAAAAGTTACCTGGTGGGAGCATCATTTACGACTTTCAAACTACCAGGGCTGGGTGGGCAACTATTACTGTGAAGGGTCCCCGCGGTGCAGAAATTCGCATTAAGTATGGCGAGAAGCTAAATGACGACGGTACTGTTCATCTCGGTCCAACAATTCCAGGATTTCCAAGACCAGAAATCCAGTCCTACACCTATGTTTTGCGTGGCGAGGGGGAAGAGAGTTTTACTCCTAGCTATAGCTATTGTGGCTATCGCTATGTGCAAATTGATGCTCCTGAGGGTGTAGAGATTCTCCGTGTTGTGGGTAAAACAGTACATGCCGATGTGCCTGCAACTGGCGACTTTAGTTGTTCTAACGAGCTTTTCAACCGTTATCATAGAGCAATGCAGGCTTCTGTGCTCAGTAACCTCCATTGGTTTCCCACTGACACACCAATGTATGAGAAAGCTGGCTGGACCGGAGATGGCCATATCTATTGCGACAATGCACTTCTCAATTTTGACAGCGAGAACTTCTGGGAAAAATGGATGTGCGATCACCGAGATTATCAGGCAGAAAACGGGTTGCTTCCAGTTGCTTTGCCAGATCCGAGGGAACCACAGGAAGAGCCCGTATGGACCTATAGTTACATTGGGGTTAATTGGGCTCTTTACTGGAGGCGTGGTAATGTGCGGACTCTCCGTGAGCACTACGATGGCATGAAGCGCTGGATGGAATATTACATGAAGCTCGTTGAATCCACGGACTACATCTACGAGGGGTTTACCTATGGCGACCATGAGGCTGCTGAGGGAGCACCGAATCGTCCCGAAAATGCAATTTTCCCCCGAGCGCAAGACAACAAGTTGCTTGGTACTCTCTTCATTTACGATGCTGCTTCCAAGTTAGCAGAGATCGCTCGGGTATTGGGCAAAGTGGACGACTCGCGGAAATTTGAAGAATTCGCCAAAAAAGTGCGCGAAGCATACAATGCCAAATTTTACGATCCGGACAGTGGGGCATACTATGATCGCTCCATAGGCTCTGGTTCCTACTCACAGGCTGTTAATGCAGTGGCACTCGCTTTTGGAGTAGTTCCAGAAGGAGAAAGACAAAAGGTCTTCGACAGGTTGGCTTATGATGTAGACAGGACTTGGGATGGACACGTATCCGTAGGCGCAGTGGGAGTTAAATTCATCCTTCCAATGCTAACCGAAGGTGGCTATGCTGAGTTGGCGTATAAAGCGGCTACCACTCCTACTTATCCTGGCTGGGGCTGGTGGTTCCAGAGCCTTCATGGGTTGGATACCGGCTCTGAGACAATAATAGTTGATACTATGTGGGAGGCATGGCGTTGGTTCCTTTCTCAGTCTGTAATAGATTCTTCGCGTTCCCACAATCACGCATTTCGCGGCGTGATTGATGATTGGCTCTACGAGTATGTAGCCGGTATTAGACCGGCCGCTCCAGCCTATCGAAAGATCGTGGTTAAACCTCATTTAATCGGGGATCTAAACTACGTATCAGCATACATTACTACACCTCTTGGCAGGGTGAGTTCTGAGTGGAAAATCAATGGCGCGATTTTGCAGTTAAAAGTCCATATTCCGGTAAGTGCTACTGCCGAAATCTGGGTACCTGTTGAAAAAGGAGCTTCTGTTAGTGAGAGAGGCGGGGCCAAGCTTGTGAGGTATCAGGAAGGTTACGCAGTGTATGAAGTCGGTTCAGGGGATTATATTTTCTGGACTCCGCGTGATGTAAGTAGACAAACTTTGTAGGAGATTTAATCCCTGCCTGCCACCTGCAGGTGGCAGGCAGGGATTAAGGAAAAGGAGGAGTAGCGATGAGGAAGCATCTCTTTGTGCTGTTAGCTGGGGTGTTGTTTTTTGTAAGTATCGGGATAAGTACTCCTTTGCTTGCCAGAGCCAAAGGGAACGTTTTGGAAGGATTTCTAAACCCGAGTCGCGACGAACGTCCTATGGTTCGCATGTGGTTTCCCGATGCTGGTGCCGGTTTAGATGAATATGACACAATTGAGAAGCAGATTCTGGAACTTGCAAGGGCTGGTTTCGGTGGCGTAGAGGTTGCTATGCTTGCAGATGGGAGCGAACTTACCAACGAAGAAGTAAGGATTGTCGGGTGGGGTACAGAGGCCTGGAGGGAATTGCTTAAGAAAGTATTAAGGGCAGCCAAAAAAGTAGAAGGCGGATTCAGGGTAGACATTACAATCACTGCTCACTGGCCGGCAATTGTCAGTTGCATTGATCCAAATGATGATGCCGCTTCTCAGGAACTTTCATACTCTTATGTCAAAGTAACTCCGGAAGATTTGCAGAATACTTCTTATGTCCTTCCGCTACCAGAGAAGAAGTTGTTCGATGGAAAGAACGCACCCTTCATTTTTGTTGATAAACTCGTCTCCGCTGCTCTCGTAAAAGTCATGGGAAAGAAAGAAATTGTCGAAGAGGAACCTCAACCCTTCCTACCCTTCATGCCCGCAAAGAAACAAAAATTTGAATACGTTCTTGACTTCGATTCTATTATCCCGTTAACTGACGTCGTACAGATTTACGGTCACGCTGCAGGAGTTCCAGACAAGGAAGCGCTACAAAAGTACTACGGTGATTCCGGTACTACCTACGATGACGTAGTAAAACTCTTTGGAGAAGAACCTGCTCCGGATGCAGATCTTTCTGGCAGTTTTAACGGAAAGATGGATTCAAAAGGTAATCGGGCAAGAATGGCCGATGTGCAATACTACTATCAGGTTGATCTCTCTAAGTATGCCGCTTTACTGAGCGGCTATACACCGAGCAAGGGCGACGACATTAAACCTGGTGATTGGATTTTAGTCAGCGTATACCGTCGTGGTACTGGGCAAGTACAGTCTGGACCCGGTTCGGTTTTAATGTATGGTCGTACTTACTGCGTCGACTACTTCGACGAAAGCGGAGCGCAAGCAATCATCTACACCTGGGAGAAGAATGTATTAGATGGGGAACTCCGAGAGTTACTTAAGGAAAACAAGGGTTCCATTTTTGAAGATTCTATAGAGGTCTCCACCTCGAGTTCGCTGTGGTCGCATGACTTACTCGAGGAGCTGAGAGATGATTACCCCTTCAAACAACAAATGCCCTTGGTTGTGGCGCTTGGACCCTCCTCTTTTGACAGAAAGGAATTAGCCGATAGGATAAAGGAAGACTACGAACAGCTTTTGGGCCATCTTTATAACACTCAACATCTGGAACCTCTCAAGAAATGGGCCTCGACGTTTTCCTATACTTACCGCGCACAGGCATATGGGCTTGAAGGGGTTGACGAGTCTTTCTCGGCCACTGTTGTTGATATTCCAGAAGGTGATAATGGAACAAAGGGAGATGGGCTACGTCGACTCTTCGGTAGCGTAAACGTGGCTAACAAGGAGTTTCTGTCCATGGAAGCTATCACGGGATGGGACAACCTAAGGGTAAACTGGGCAGATATCATAGCAGAATTGAACCAGAACTATTCCCACGGCGTCAATCGAGCAATTTTGCACGGTAGCCCTTACAACAAGACCTGGAATGGCTACCAAGCAGATTGGCCAGGATGGCTAGCTTTTAGCATGCTATTTGGTCCTTTTGCCGAGAATCCCAGATTTTTTGCGGATACCTACCACTATAGGCAAATATACTGGGAAGACATGCCCCTTTTAGGGAACTACATGGCAAGGGTACAGTCTATTCTTCAGAGAGGAACTCCCAAAATCGACCTTGCTGTTATCTCTTCGAGTCAATCGGGTAACTCTCTACAGTTGCTTTTAGATCACGGTTACTCCTACAACATCCTTAGCGATGCTTTGATAACTGGATTGGAGAATGTCATGGTATCAAACGGCAGATTGTGTGAAAGCGGCCCCGCCTACAAAGCTCTAATTTTACATGATGTTTCCAAGGTATCAGCCGATGCAGTGCGAAAGCTGATTGAATTCGCAAAAAGCGGTTTACCCATTATATTACTGAATTCTGAGCTAGAGACTGTTCCTGGTACATGGAAGACAGGAAACAGCGACTCGGAAATGAAAGCCCTCTTTGCCCAGCTTAAAACCTTACCAGGAGTTTATGCTGCCTTTTCGGAGAAGGAAGTCTTAAACATACTTGAGAGGTTATCAATTTTCCCAGACGCTTCCTACCACCAGCCTCAGTTGGAGGCCACACATTACGTCGACGAAAAGACTGGATCGGATTACTACTATCTGTACAACAACACTTACCCTGAGAACCTTGGCATGATTATGACTCCAAGTCACGCTAGTAATTTTAAGAGTGGCAAGGCCATTGAGACCGTCGTAACCCTAAAGGGCAGCGGCAAACCATACATTCTTGATGCATGGACAGGAAAAATCACCCCTATCGTTGAGTACAGGAGACGTGGCGATGAAGTGGTTTCCGTAGAAATCTCTCTGAGCGCTGGCGAAGCAATAATTGTTGGACTTCTAAAAGAAGAAGATGTTAAGTTTTGGAGCTCGCTAAGTGGCCTCAGGGCTCCAGACATGCAGGTAGTTGGCAAAACAGGAGGCGAAGTTCGTTACGAGAATGGCAAAGTTCTGTTCCGCTGCAATGAACCGGGTACCTACGCAGTAGTTTTTTCTGACGGAAGTGTGCGGTCGTTTACTGCCCAGAAAATGTTGAACAAATTTGATCTAAGCAATCTTTCTTGGAGCTTGGAACTCAAGAGTTTCGGCCCAGATAGGTCCGAAGAGAATATCCAGGACCCTATTGTACCTCCTGAAGTACTGAATACTGCGAACAAGTATACTCTCTACAAAGACCCAAGCACCCATAAAGTAACAACATTAAAATTTGAAAACATAAAACTATGCAGTTGGAAAGATCTGCCAGCAACAAGAGAGCAACTTGATGTACTGGGTGTCGAGTCTATGGAATACGTCTCTGGAATTGGCTACTACGCTGCGACTTTCACCCTGCCTGAAGAATGGACAAGTGCCGAAGGTAAGGTAGGCGCAATTCTCGAGCTCAAATACAGCCAGGATCAAGTGACGGAAATTGCTGTTAACGGGCATGTCATAAAAGCCGTCAACTGCATTTCCGACAAAGTGGACATCGGTGACTATCTTGTGTCTGGTGAAAACACAATAACGATAAAGCTCTGCTCCACTTTGTACAATAGAGCCCGCAGGGAATACTCTCTGTATAGAGGTTTGAAGACTTCTTACAACGAGACGGGCTTGTTGTCAGTGGTGTTGCATCCATACTTTCAGTTTGAAGTTACAGAGTAGGCAGTCTTTTAGCGAAAAAGTGCTCCCCTCATTCAGGGGAGCACTTTTTCGCTAAAGTACTCACCCC
>JACIZN010000015.1 GCA_014359405.1 Candidatus Caldatribacterium sp. | reverse complement strand
GGAGAAAGAGAGCTTCTTGAGCTTCTCTCGGTTCCTGAGGAGAAGGTCCCTGAGTACCTGGAGTACCTTGGCTTTGCCTTTATTCTCCCCGAAGCGGGGGTTTTCCGGAATGATCCGTACTACCTTGCCGAAATCGAGAGGAAGATGGATAACCATCTCCTTGCATGGATCCGCCAGTACCGACGAGAGACCTTTGGCCCGGAACCGGTCTTCGGCTTTCTCTTTGCCAAGTCCATAGACATAAAGAACTTGCGAATTCTCCTTGAAGGAAAATACTTTGGCCTTGAGGGAGAAACCCTTCGGCGGAAACTCCGGGAGTGCTACTATGAGTAGGACGCACTTTGCCTTTGTCGGTGGGGAAGAAAAAGCTCTCTGCTTCCGTGGCATGGGGTTTGATGTCTTCCCGGTTCGTACCGTTGCAGAACTCAGTTCTTTTCTGCCCACGCTTCGGAAGAACCAGTATGCTATCATCTTCACAGAGTGGCGTTTTTACGAGGCAATCAAAGCCCATTTTGAGGACCTCCGTGGGGAGGCCCTTCCGGTCATTTGTGCCATTCCCACAACTCCTCAAGAGATAGGTAAGGGAGGAAGCATCATCCGAAAGCTTGTGGAAATGGCCATTGGAAGTAGCCTTATGATTCAGGGAGAGGAAGAAGAACGATGAAGGACGTCAGGAAAGGAACCATTCTCAGCGTGAATGGTCCGGTCGTCGTGGCCCAGGGGCTTCAGGGCGCAAAAATGTACGACATGGTTAAAGTTGGAGAAAAAAGACTCGTTGGGGAAATCATTGGCATCCGTGGCGACATGGCCACCATCCAGGTGTACGAGGAAACGGCCGGTCTTCGCCCTGGGGAACCCGTGGAGTCCACCTATGAGCCTTTGAGTGTTGAGCTTGGTCCCGGACTCATTGGACGGATATTCGATGGAACCCAAAGGCCTCTTGAGCTCATCAGAGAGAAAACGGGCGACTTCATAGCACGGGGTGTAGAACTGCCGGCTCTCGATCGGTCAAAGAAGTGGGACTTCCAGCCCCTTGTTGCGCCAGGGGATAGGGTCGAGGCAGGGGACATCCTGGGGACGGTCCAGGAGTCGAAAACCATTGTGCACAGAATCATGGTTCCTCCTGGGGTTTCGGGGGTGGTGAAGGACATCCGCAGCGGGTCATTTACAGTGGATGAGGTCGTTGCAATCCTTGAAAAGGATGGCCAAGAAATTCCTCTCACCCTCATGCAGCGATGGCCGGTACGAACACCTCGTCCCTACCGCCGCAAACTCGAACTCGATGAACCGCTCATCACTGGCCAGAGAGTCATTGACACTTTCTTCCCCATTGCCAAAGGTGGTGTGGCCTGTATCCCTGGACCCTTCGGGAGTGGTAAAACCGTTGTGCAGCATCAGCTTGCCAAATGGTCCGACGCGGATGTCATCGTCTTCATCGGTTGTGGAGAACGGGGCAACGAAATGACCGATGTACTCATGGAGTTCCCCGAGCTTGTCGACCCGTACACGGGGGAGCCCTTGATGCAGCGGACGGTCCTCATTGCCAACACTTCGAACATGCCGGTTGCCGCTCGGGAGGCTTCGGTGTACACGGGAATTACCATTGCCGAGTACTTCCGGGACATGGGGTACAAGGTCGCCCTTATGGCGGACTCTACCTCTCGATGGGCGGAGGCAATGCGAGAGATTTCCGGGCGCCTTGAAGAAATGCCGGGAGACGAAGGCTTTCCGGCATACCTCGGAAGCCGTATCGCGAGCTTCTACGAGCGAGCCGGAAAAGTCCAGTGCCTTGGGAAGGACGGACGTGTTGGGTCGCTTTCAGTTATCGGTGCCGTTTCTCCTCCCGGAGGCGACCTCTCTGAGCCGGTAACCCAGAACACCTTACGAGTGGTCCAGGTCTTCTGGGGCCTGGAGGACCGGTTGGCGTACAAACGCCATTTTCCAGCCATCAACTGGCTCATCAGTTACTCTCTGTACCTGAAGCACCTTGAGGACTACTGGAGAAAGAACGTGGCTCCAGACTTCTCAGAAAACAGAGCCTTAGCCATGCGCATCCTCCAGCAGGAGGCTGAACTCGAAGAGGTCGTTCGCCTTGTGGGTGTAGAGTCTCTGTCCTTCCGAGAACGTTTCATCCTCGAGGTAGCACGTTCCATTCGTGAAGACTTCCTCCAGCAGAACGCCTTCCACGAGGTAGATACCTTTACCTCCCTGCGAAAGCAGTATCTGATGCTTCGGGTCATCCTCACGTACTACCGGGAAGGGTTAAAGGCTTTAGAGCAAGGTCTCTCTTTGCGGGACATTCTGAGCATACCCTCTCGGGAACGCATTGGACGAATGAAGTACGTTCCTGAGTCTGAACTTGAGCGCATCGAAAGGCTCGAGATGGATATTAAAGAAGAGCTGAGTGCAAAGCTGAGAGGCGAGGTTGAGAGCAATGTATAAGGAGTTTACAGCTATCTCCGAAGTGGCGGGACCATTGCTCACCGTGGAGCAGGTGGAAGATGCCCGGTACATGGAAATAGTCGAGATTGAGCTGAGCGATGGGAGCAGGCGCCGAGGCCAGGTTCTCATGACAAGCAGGGGCAAGGCGCTGGTTCAGGTCTTTGAGGGCACCGAGGGCATTGGGATTGGGCAGAGCAAGGTGCGTTTCCTGGGTCGGGTTATGGAGCTTCCAGTTTCTCCTGACATTCTGGGGCGCATTTTCAATGGCTCTGGAATCCCAATCGATGGAGGGCCGGAAATCGTTCCCGATGCTCGTCTCGACATCAATGGGAACCCCATCAACCCCGTTGCCCGGGACTATCCCACGGACTTCATACAGACTGGAATTTCCGCCATCGACGGGCTGAATACCCTCGTTCGGGGACAGAAACTCCCCATCTTCTCCGGTGCAGGGCTTCCTCATGCTCGCCTTGCGGCCCAAATCGCCCGGCAGGCCCGGGTCTTGAGCGGTGAGGAGAAATTTGCGGTCGTCTTTGGAGCGCTGGGAATCACCTTTGAGGAGGCAAACTACTTCGTCTCTGAGCTTCGGAACACCGGGGCCATCGAGCGTTCGGTCCTCTTCATCAACCTCGCCAATGACCCGGCTGTAGAGCGAATTATCACCCCACGTATGGCACTCACCGCAGCGGAGTTCTTGGCCTTTGAAATGGACATGCACGTTCTCGTCATCCTTACGGACATGACAAACTACTGCGAGGCTCTCCGGGAAGTGTCTGCGGCACGGCGGGAAGTTCCCGGACGCCGTGGCTACCCCGGGTACCTCTACACAGACCTTGCCACAATGTATGAGCGAGCAGGACGCATTCGGGGAAAGAAGGGCTCCATAACCCAGATTCCTATCCTTACCATGCCTGAGGATGACAAGACCCATCCCATTCCTGACCTCACAGGGTACATTACTGAAGGGCAAATCATTCTGAGCCGCCAACTCCATCGGAAGGGCATTTATCCCCCTATCGATGTGCTGCCGTCCCTCTCCCGGTTGCGGGATAAGGGGATTGGTCCAGGAAAAACGCGCGAAGACCATGCCGATGTGGCGAATCAGCTCTTTGCAGCGTATGCCCGAGGGCGAGAAGCAGCAGAGTTGGCCACCATTCTCGGAGAAGCTTCTCTCACAGAGCTTGATCGTCTCTACATGAAGTTCGCCGACCGTTTTGAGGAACGGTTTGTGCAACAGGGAGAGTACGAGAACCGGAGCATTGAGGAGACCCTTGAAATTGGCTGGGATCTCTTGCGGATGCTTCCACGAGAGGAACTCAAGCGCATCCGTGACGAATACCTTGATAGATTCTACAAGAAAAAACCTGAAGAGAGTTGAGGTTCCCTATGCGGCTTAACGTCAATCCCAACCGCATGGAGCTCATGAAGTTGCGGAACCGCCTGAACATGGCCCGGCGGGGGCACAAGCTCCTCAAGGACAAGCTCGACGCCCTTATTCAGGATTTTGTCCGGGTTGTTCGGGAGAACGGAAACCTCCGTCGAGAAATAGAGAAGGAAATCGTGAAGGCCTTTGAAGCACAGAATGTTGCCTCCCTCATGCTTTCTGAGGCGGATAAGGACCTTGTGACTTTGGCACCACAGCAGAGGCTCCTCCTTGAAGTGAGTACCCGGTACCTCACCGGAGTTCGGGTGCCGCACTTTGAGGTGAAGGTTGAGGGGGACCCGTACTCCTACGGTGTGATTCATACTCCTGCAGAGCTCGACGCGGCGTTCCGATCGTTCTCCCGAGTGCTTCCTCTCATGGTTCGCCTGGCAGAGGCCGAGAAGACCATAGAACTCCTGGCTGTGGAAATCGAAAAAACCCGCCGTCGAGTCAATGCCTTGGAGTACGTCCTCATCCCAAACCTTGAGGAAACCATCAAGTACATCCAGTTGAAACTTGAAGAACTTGCCCGTTCTGCCATCACCGGCATCATGCGAATCAAGGGGTCGATGCGGTAATTGCGAGTGGTCCTTCTTTCGGACATTCACGGGAATTTTGACGCTCTGGAGGCAGTAGCCCAAAAAATCACCGACGAGGATGTTGTCTTGGTCCTTGGAGACATCATAGGGTATGGAGCAGAGCCGGATCGCTGCGTGCAGTGGGTACGGGAAAGGAAAGCGCAATGCCTTTTGGGGAATCACGAGGCGTGCCTTCTCGGCATGCTTCCCCTTTCCTGGTTCAATCCTAAAGCAGCAGAAGCTATCCTTTGGACTAAGAGGAACCTGAGCTTTCTGAATCTCTCTTTCCTTGAAGCCCTCCCCTCGTCCCTTGAAGCCTATGGATGTCTCTTCGTCCATGGGAGTCCCCGTTCTCCAGTTGAGGAGTACATCACCAATCCATGGCAGGCTCGCGAAATTTTCGAAGAGGGGAATTTTACGGCTTGCTTTTTCGGGCACACCCATGTAGCTGAAGGGTATGTCTGGGATGGGAAAAGGGTACAGCACGTATCCTTCTTTGAGGGTGGGGAGCTTGTGTTTGAAGAGGGTTTCCGGTATCTCGTGAACTGCGGGAGTGTGGGACAACCAAGGGATGGGAATCCAAAGGCGAGCTTTGGGATTTTCTTTCCGGAGGAACGACGTCTTGAGGTTCAGCGGGTAGAATATAACGTTCAGGCCGCCATGCGCAAAATCTTTCTTGCCGGTCTTCCAGAGGTTCTGGCGTACCGGCTTGAAGTTGGGGAATAGAAGTGGTACCTTAAGCTAAAAATGAAAGGGGGGTTGCCCAATGAAAGTTTTCGTCGTTCTTCTCCTTTGTGCGGGGTTGCTCTTAGGAGGCGTTGCCCTTGCGGCAGAAGAAGTTATTCGTATCGGTGCAAACCTTGAAATGACCGGTGCAGTGGCAGCTTACGGACAGATGATTTGGGAGGGGATCAACCTCATTCGGGAAATCGTCGGTGATGCGGTGGCAGGCAAAAAGGTGGAGCTCGTCCTTGTGGACAACAAGAGTGACCCGGTTGAGGCGGCAAATGCTACAACTCGCCTTATCGACAAAGAAGGGGTTGTAGCCATCATCGGTCCAGCTATAACCAAAAATATGCTAGCAGCAGCACCAATCTGCGAGGAGAAACAAATTCCTATTATTTCTGCTACAGCCACGAACCCTCTCGTAACCCAGGGAAGGAAGTTTGTCTTTCGGGCTTGCTTTACGGATCCTTACCAAGGGGCGGCAGCAGCAAAGTTTGCTTTTGAAGATTTAAAGGCCAAAACGGCGGCTATTCTTTCTGACATTGCCCAGGATTACTGCGTGGCTTTGGGAAACTACTTTAAAGAAGCTTTCGAAAAACAAGGCGGAAAGGTTGTTGTGGAACAGCACTGCAAGACTGGTGACCAGGATTTCTCGGCTCAACTCACCACCATTATTAATGCTAATCCCGATCTTATCTACGTTCCTAACTACTACACAGAGATTGCTCTCATCTGTCGTCAAGCTCGGGACTTAGGGTATGAAGGCATCATTCTCTCTGCCGATGGTGCCGATGCTCCGGAGCTGTTCGACGTGGGTGGAGACGCGGTGGAGGGACTCTATCACACCGCTGCCTGGGATGCAACCAAAGGTTTAACCGAAATCGGTCAAAAGTACATCGATCTCTACAGGCAGAAGTTTGGAAAGGATCCCAACATGTTCGGTGCACTGGGAGCCGATGCGTATCTCATTCTCCTTAATGCTATTGAGCGGGCGGGGTCTATCGATTCGGCAAAGATTCGTGACGCCATGGAGGACACAAAGGATCTCGATGTAGTTACTGGACGAGTGACGATCGAAAATGGTGATCCTATCAAACCAGTAGTGGTTCGGAAGGTAGAAAACAAGAGGTTTGTCGTCGTAAAAGCATTAGCGGTGGAGTGATTTTCTCAAGGGCCGGGAATTCCCGGCCCTCTCCTCCTTTTTGAGGAATTGCAATGCAGTGGACAGCTCTTTTCCAGCAGTTCATGAACGGTGTCTCTGTGGGGAGTTTGTACGCTCTCCTTGCCATTGGGTATACCCTTGTTTACGGCATTCTCGGGCTCATCAATTTCGCCCACAGCGATGTCTTCATGCTGGGGACATACTTTGCCTTCTTCATGATAGGCGTTTTTCTCCTCCCCTGGTGGCTTTCGGTCCTCATCGGTGTAGCGCTGTGCTCCCTTGTGGGGATGAGTATCGAGCGGGTTGCGTACCGACCCCTCCGGAACGCTCCCCGAATCTCGGCTCTCATTACCGCAGTGGGTGTGTCTTTCTTCATTGAAAATCTCGGCCTTGTAACTGTCGGAGCTCGTCCAAAGGGTTTCCCCCGTCCAGACCTCATGAAGAATGTGTACACCATTCTCGGGGCCCGCATCCAGGGGGTGACCTTCTGGGTCCCGGTCATCAGTGTTCTGATTCTCCTTGCCCTCTTCTACATCGTATACCGCACGAAGATAGGCATGGCCATGCGGGCTGTTTCCCGAGACATGGAAACGACACGGCTCATGGGGGTCGATGTGGACCGCGTCATCCTCTATACCTTTGCCTTGGGTTCAGCCCTTGCAGGTGTTGGTGGCGTCCTCTGGGCATGCAAGTACCCTCAAATCAACCCCCTCATGGGAATCTTTCCCGGATGGAAGGCGTTCACCGCTGCGGTGGTGGGAGGCATCGGGAACGTCGTGGGAGCTATGCTTGGAGGATTCATCATTGGCCTTGCAGAGATCCTCATTGTGGCCTTTTTCCCAGGGCTTACGGGATACCGAGATGCCTTTGTCTTTACGATTCTCATTATCTTTCTCCTTGTGAAACCCGGTGGTCTCATGGGTGAAGCGACCAAGGAAAAGGTGTAGGGAATGAGGAAGAACTTGCTCCTCACCCTTTTTCTTTTTGCGCTCCTTATGGTTGGCGTTGCCATGGCGGAGCGTTACCTGAATGCATACCTTGTCCGAATCCTGAATACTGCCTGCATTTACGTTGTTGCTGCAGTGGCGTACAATCTCATCAACGGTGTTACGGGCCAATTCTCCTTGGGTCCCAATGCTTTCATGGCCATCGGGGGATACACCGTGGCACTCCTCATGCTTCCCCTTGCTCAGAAAAAGGAAGTGTACTTTCTTCAACCCCTTATCTGGCCCCTGAACGCTTTTTCCTTTCCCCCTTCGCTCTTTATCCTGGCACTTTTTCTTGGAGGGCTCTTGGCCTCTCTTTTTGCTCTCCTCATCGGGATTCCCACCCTTCGTCTCCGAGGAGATTACCTTGCCATTGCTACTTTTGGGTTTGGGGAGATCGTGATAGTTCTGGCGAACAACCTCATACCGGTGACCAACGGCGCTCTTGGCATCAAGGGGATTCCTGAGTACACCAATCTCTGGTGGACGGCGAGCTGGGCCTTTTGGACGGTGTTCATGATTAAAAATCTCGTGAACTCAAGTTTTGGACGGGCCCTGAAGGCAATCCGGGAGAACGAAATCGCCGCCGAGGCCATGGGGGTGAACCTTTTTCGGCACAAGCTCCTTGCCTTTGTGCTCAGTGGATTCTTCGCAGGTGTGGCGGGAGGGCTCTTCGTCACCCTTATTAGCACTGTCTCGCCAACCCTTTTCACCTTCAGCATGACTTTTAACCTCCTCATCATCATTGTTCTTGGAGGACTCGGGAGCATCACCGGGTCTACGGTCACCGCGATACTCTTTGCCTTCCTCCAGGAGCTCCTCCGAGAAGTCGAGGCTCCTCACACCATCGGTTCCTGGACTTTCCCTGGCATCCCGGGCATGCGCATGGTGGTCTTTTCAGTGATCCTCGTGATTCTCATGATTTTCTACCGCCGGGGGCTTTTCGGACAGAGAGAGCTCTCTTTCGAAGACATCCTCTCCCTTTTCCGAAGGGGGAGAAAAGCCCATGTCTGAGCGGAAAGAGGTTCTCAGGGTCGATCGGGTGACCATAGCCTTTGGTGGGCTTGTAGCGGTAAATGATTTCTCTTTGACCCTTTGGGAAGGGGATCTTGTAGGCCTCATTGGGCCAAATGGGGCGGGAAAGACCACGGTTTTCAACATCATCAGTGGCCAGTATCTTCCAACAAGTGGCCAGGTCTTCTTCTATGGGAGGAATATCACCGGCCTCTCTCCTGACCGCATTACCGCCCTTGGCATCGCTCGAACGTTCCAAAATATTCGGCTCTTTGGGCGCCTGACGGTTCTCGAGAACGTCCTTGTTTCCTTCCACGTCCGTTTCCCTCATTCCTTCCTTGCCTCGATGTTTTCTCTGCCTTCGACTTGGCGTACCGAAGAAAAACTCAAGAAGGAGGCATACGCCCTCCTTGAGGCAGTGGACCTCCTTGATGTAGCCTGCGAGGAAGCTCAGGCCTTGCCGTACGGGGAGCAGCGACGTCTTGAGATCGCCCGAGCACTGGCCACAAAACCAAGACTCCTCCTCCTTGATGAACCGGCAGCAGGGATGAATCCCCAGGAAACCCTTGAACTCATGCGCTTCATCCAGCGCATTCGGCAGGACTTTCACTTGACCATTCTCCTCATCGAGCACGATATGAAGGTGGTCATGGGAATTTGCGAGCGGGTGGCTGTCATGGACTTCGGCTCGAAAATCGCCGAAGGCACACCGGAAGAAATCCAGAAAGACCCGCGAGTTATCGAAGCGTACCTGGGGGTTCGGAGCGCATGAAGGACGAGGTCCTCCGCATTGAAAATCTCCACGTTTTCTATGGAGGAATTCATGCCCTGAAAGGCATCACCCTTTCCGTTCCCCGGGGGACAATTGTGGCTCTCATAGGAGCAAACGGAGCGGGGAAGAGCACGACCCTGCGAACCATCTCCGGTCTTGTACGGGCAAAAGATGGGGCAATCACCTTTGAGGGAAGGGATATTACGAAAGAGTTACCCCATCGGATCGTGGAAATGGGAATTGCCATGGTACCCGAAGGACGTCGAATTTTCCCCAACCTCACCGTCATGGAGAACCTCCTCCTTGGGGCGTACACTCGTCGGGACCACCAAGAACTCAAGAGGGACCTCGACTGGGTCTTCCAGCTCTTTCCCCGTCTTAAGGAACGAACCTGGCAGAAAGGGGGTACCCTGAGCGGTGGAGAGCAGCAGATGCTCGCCGTAGCAAGGGCCCTCATGTCCCGGCCCAAGCTCCTCATGATGGACGAACCATCCCTCGGTCTGGCTCCTCTTCTTGTTCGAGAGATTTTCGAAATCATTCGGGAACTCCTTCAAAGCGGTGTCACTATCCTATTAATCGAACAGAATGCAAAGGCGGCTTTAGAGATTGCCCATTACGCGTATGTCCTTGAAACCGGACGCATTGTCCTTGAGGGAGAGGGGAAGAAACTCCTTGAGGACGAACGAGTGCGAAAGGCCTACCTCGGGGAAGAGTAGGAGGTGAAGAAGCATGGAAGTTCGCGGAGAGTACCGCGATAAGGGTATGCAGGCGGTGTACGATACTCCTTTTGCAGAAAGGGTTGCCCGATGGCCTTGGATTCTCGACAAGAGGATTCGTCGCCGATACCTGACAAAGGAAGAGGAAAGCACCTACCTTGCCCAGCTCGTATGCCTGAAGTGTGGGCAAACTTGCGGCGGAACCTGCGAAAACTAAGAGTTCTCTATCCCGATTCTCTGTAAGACCTCTCGAAGAGGAAGACCCGTTTTCCGAGCTATTTTCTTGCACTCTTCGTACTCGGGGAGGACGAGAGTCCTCCCGCCTTTTGAAACCTCCTTCCCCCGGATGTCCCCCCAGGGAGTGGGGATGCTCACCTCTCTCCGAGGGAGTGCCCACTTGGTAACTTCATACTCCCGGATACCAAGGGTGGTTGTCTCTTCGAAGATGATCGTGCGAAGACAAGGTGCAAGGAACACCGGAGCAAGGACAGAGAGCGTAAAAGCAGGACGCTGCTTCTTCATGTAGATAGGGGTTACGAAAACGTCCAGGGCACCGGCTTCAAAGAGGCGCTCGGTGAGGTATTCAAGGATTTGAGGGGACATATCGTCTATGTTGGTTTCGAGGAGCACGTTTCTCTCCTGGTGGGCTCTCTCTTCTCGCTCCCCAAGAACGACCCGAAGGACGTTCGGTACACTGAGGTCTTGAGTCCCTGCTCCGTACCCAATCCCTCGAACCACAAGGTGCGGGCATGGTCCAAAGGAACGGACAAGATAGGAAACAAGAGCCGCCCCAGTAGGAGTCGCGAGCTCTCCTTCTTCCGCAGGCCCGGTGTAAATGGGGACATTTCGAAGGAGCTCAAGAGTTGCCGGTGCAGGGATGGGCAGAACCCCGTGTTCGGTACGGACAAAACCCCTCCCTGTCGGTATCGGAGAAGCGTAAACCTCCTGGACCCCTAAGAGCTCAAGGGCATAGAGTACGCCAACGACATCTACGAGGGTATCCCCACCTCCGATTTCGTGGAAATGAACCTCCTCAGGTAAACGACCGTGAATTTTCCCTTCAGCTTCTGCAATAGTCTTGAGAATTGCTTGGGCTTTCTCTCGCAAGGTCTCCGGGAGCGATCCTCCACAGAGAAGGTCAAACATCTCCTGAGCGCTCCGAGCACGAAAAGAGTAAGGCTCAGTAACAAGGACCTGAGTGGCGGTAATGCCCTTTTTCTCCACGCGATGTACCGCCATATCAAAGGGGAAGGGGAGGAATTCTTTAAGCTTTGCGATGAACGCCTCTTTCTCTATGATCCCCAGGTCAAGGAGTGCCCCGAGGAACATATCCCCGCTTATCCCCGAAAAGCAGTCAAGATAGAGAATCTTCACGAGCTTTCCCCCTCTCTGCGAGCTGGTTCACAAGGTGAGCAAAAAAGCCTGCGCCGAATCCATTGTCGATGTTGACCACCGCCATTCCTGGGGCGCAACTTGCAAGCATCGCAAGAAGTGGAGCAAGTCCTGAAAAGTGGGCCCCGTATCCGACACTTGTTGGGACAGCAACGACTGGAATCCCCACAAGGCCGGCAACAACACTTGGGAGCGCTCCTTCCATCCCCGCCACAACCACCGCAACATTTGCATCGTCAAACAGAGAAAGGCGGGCAAAGAGCCGGTGAATACCCGCAACACCAACATCAAAAAGACGTTCCACAAAGTTCCCCGCAATCTCGGCGACGCATGCTGCCTCTTCAGCAACAGGGATATCCGCTGTTCCTGCAGTAACCACGACAATCTTTCCCACCCGGGGGCGGGGTTCCCGTTCAGCAAAAATGAGCCGTGCGGCGGGGTTGAATGAAAGGAATGGCAGATGTTTCCTGAGGAATTCAAAAGTTTCCTGATCAGCACGGGTGGCAACAAAGTTTGGGGCACGTTCGGCGAGGTCGGTAAGGATGGCAAGGAGATGCTCCCGGTCCTTTCCAGGGCAGTACACAACCTCTGGAAAACCCTTACGAAGCCCCCGATGGTAGTCAATTTTAGCAAATCCCAGGTCCTTGAAGGGAAATCCCTGGAGGGCCTTGTAAGCTTCTTGAGGGGTGATTTTCCTTTCCCAGAGTTCTTCAAGAATCCTTTGGATGTCCATCGACTCTCACCCCCCTATGAACAGAGACCCAGGGTGCAGGTGGTTTGCTTTTCCTTCGTAGGACGACTCTTGACCTCAGAGGGAAGAGAGAGCCGCAGGGCTTCCCATGATACTTTCCCTTTCTCCTGGTAGAGGACCCTTCGTTCTCTGCTCACAAGAAAGACCGCCGGGGTTTCCCAGACTCCAAGGAGGGCCTGAAGCTCTGGGCTGGCAAGGTAGATGGTGAGTCGCCCTCCAAGAGATTCTTCAAAGTCGCGAACAGCTCGAAAATCACACTGGAGACATACAGGGTAAAGTGGCATGTTCTTTCCAAGGTTTCCAAGATTCCTAATAAGGTCAAGGAGACCGGAAAGGCACGAGGAACATTTCGGGCTGAGGAAGAAAAGAATTGCCGTTTCTGCTGGATGAAAGGGAATCTCCTCACCCTGTAAGGTGTAGAGATTGAACGAGGGGAGTTTTCGAACCGAAGCCCAGGAAGGCGAAAGAGAAGAAGAAAGTGCCAGACAAAGGACGACG
Source organism: Candidatus Caldatribacterium sp. (assembly GCA_014359405.1). NCBI lineage: Bacteria > Pseudomonadati > Atribacterota > Atribacteria > Atribacterales > Candidatus Caldatribacteriaceae > Candidatus Caldatribacterium > Candidatus Caldatribacterium oleiphilum. The sequence continues at coordinate 9,740 of JACIZN010000015.1, read as the reverse complement.
AAGAGAATGAGGGCGTAGTGCTTCACGGCTTTCCTCCTAATACATGGGAATTGGGGAAAAGATAGGGCTTGTTTCCCTGGCCCAGGAGGCAGTAACCCGCTCAGCCCTTCTTCCATCCACCTCAAGGACAACAACGTCCCAATTGCCCCGATCGGTTTCGGCAGAGAAGGCAAGTCTCTCGCCTCCCGGGGAAACTGCAAGGTAAGCCTTGGGAAGCCCATCGAAGGTAATTTGGGTGGTACTTCCATCCGTAAGAGCTACAGAGTACACGTCGTACCTCCCCTTTTCCTCTCCGATAAAAAAGAGTTTCTCTTGTCCCCCAAAGGTGGGATACAAAACGTTGCCAGGGAAATCAAAAGTTTGCTCCTCGCCACGCAGAATATCCCACAGGGTAAGGCGCCATCGCCCATCCCTGAATTCGGAGAAAGCAAAGACGGGAGCGTACAAAGAAGTGGTAACCCACTGTACGGGGTTTTCCCGTTCAAGAAGAAGCCTCTGCTTCGAGCCGTCGAGGTTCATTTCATAGATTCCCCTCTTGCCTCCACGCTCTGAAAGGAAGAGAATCGTTCTTCGGGAAGGGAAGAAGGCTGGAGAAGAATCAGAGAACTCAGGAGGACTCAGGCGGTTCCAGGTGTGGGAGAGGAGATCGAATCGGAAAATGTTGGTTACGTTACCAGTAGAAACGGTAGCAAGGAGAAACCGTCCCTCAGGGGTGATGCTTATGGCTTCCACATCTCCTCCTTGAGGAGGGGTAAAGAAGACCTCTCTTCCTCCTCTGAGGTTTGTGAGGACTATGCGCGACTGTCCTTCTTCATGGCGCACAAAAAGGAGCTTCCACTCCTTCGTTCGCTCAAGAAGCCTCACAAGCCGGCGCTTGAGCTCCTCAAGGAAAAGGGACACATCCTTGGATCTACGAACCATCCCTAAAATCTTTCGGAGTTTCTCGAGATCCCATGCCTCGAAGAAGAGGAGATTTCCCCGGCCATATCCGAGAAAAAGGTATGCTCTCTTGCCGGCAAGAGCCGCCGCAAGTTCGTCCCCCCTTAGGGGATACAGGGGCACAGGAGAAAGCGAAAGGTGCAGCTCCTTCTCAAGAAAAGCGGCAAGGGGAGCAAAGAGTTGTTCCTTTGTCCTGTCGGCAAAGAGAATCTCCTCAGCCCACGCTTTCCAGGAGAGAAAGAGTAGCGCACAAGCAACAAGGAGCAAACGCCGTGCCATTTTGGGTCCTCTCCAAACCTCTCTGGGTTTTCTCTTCCAGGGATAGTATAATAGAAGCCGGTGAAAAGAGGAATGGGGAATTTCTCGGCTGTTACCGTCTCTCGAGAAATCGAAAGCCTCGGAGACGAGGTTGCTTCTCGCCTTGCAAAGGTCCTGGGGTATGAGCTCATCAACCGGGACCGCTGGGAAGCGCTCCTGCGAGAGTCTTCCCTTTCCCCCGATCCCCCTGAGGAAGAGGAAGAACGGGAGAAATGGATGAAGGCTGTAAGCAATCTCCTGGCGAGAATGGCCGAAAAGAGAGCTTTTGTCCTCCTTGGGAGGGGAGGCCAAAAACTCCTTGCTCACTGCCCGAACGCTTTTCATCTCCTCGTTGTGGCTCCGGTTCTCCTTCGTGTGCACCGTATTATACAACGGTACCGCCAGGATGAGGTCACTGCGTCCCGAATCCTTGCAGAGCAGGATAGACAAAGGGAGCGGTTCCTTCTCCGGTACTTCGGAGTCGATTGGCGGAATCCCCTTCACTACCATTTCGTACTTAACACCGCTTTCTATGACGTGGAGGAGTCCTGTCAACTTGTTCTTGAAGCCATGCGGAGGACCCGTGTGACTCCTACAGGGCACCAGGAGTCTTTCTTTCCTGCGGACGAATTTTCAAGAAAGCCTGTGGTGTTTTCCCATCCTTCGGAAGAGGAATTTGCCCGGATCCTTGACTTTTACGGGATTCGCTGGCTCTATGAGCCCCGAACGTTTCCCCTTGAGTGGGATAGCGAAGGTAACGTGACTGAGGCTTTTGCTCCCGACTTTTACCTTCCTGATTTTGACCTCTTTATTGAAATTACCACCCAAAAGCAAAAGCTCACCTGGCGGAAGAACCGAAAGATTCGAAAGCTCAAAGAGCTGTACCCGGAGGTAAAAATCAAAGTGATATACGCTCGGGACTACGCGCATATTCTGAGGAAGTTCAACCTCGAGGACGACCATGAGTGATCCCCGGCTTGGAGTCTGCGTCTTCACCCGCGAGGACATCCGAAAGAGAGTTTCTGAGGTTGCTCGCGAAATCGAAAGGGACTATGCGGAGAAACGACCGGTTATCATTGCAATCCTCCGGGGAGCGGTGTACTTTGCCGTTGACCTCACCCGGGCACTCACCATTCCCTTCGATCTCGATTTCATGGCCCTTTCACCCTTTCGCCCAGGGCTGCAGCGTGCCGAGATTGAGAAGGATGTGGATGTAAACCTTAAAGGAAGGCATGTTCTCATCCTCGAAGACATCGTCGATACAGGACTCACCCTGAACTTCCTCGTGCGTAGCCTAGAGAGGCGACTTCCCGAAAGCGTGCGGGTGTGCACGTTTTTGAATTGCCCGGCCCGGAGAATCGCCGATGTGGCAGTACACTACTTTTGCTTTGAGATTCCGGATATCTACGTTGTGGGGTATGGGCTTGACTTCCGAGGGGATTTCCGAAACCTCGAAGAGGTGTACACTCTCTATGACCCCTCGGGAAGGAGCACCCAGATTCTGAAACAAATGGGGAAAGGATGATGGCAGTGGTTGCGTTCCGGAAGGCAATCCTAACCCTTGAGGGGTACACCCCAGGCGAGCAACCAAAGGAGAAAGGATTCGTCAAGCTCAACACCAACGAGAATCCGTATCCTCCTTCACCAAAGGTCATAGCAGCACTCCAGGAATTTCTCTCCTCGTCTTCTCTTGCCCTTTACCCTCCCCCCTTAAGCGATAGGGTGCGGCAAAAAGCCTCTGCAGCGTACGGCGTTCCCGAAGACTGGATTCTCGTGGGAAATGGCTCTGATGAGCTCCTTGACCTTGTGGTGCGGGTTTTCGTCGGAAAAGGGGATAGGGTGGTGTACCCTGTGCCCACGTACACGTACTACCGTGTCCTTACCCTCCTTCAGGAGGGTGTCCCCTGTGAGGTACCATTCCCTGAAGACTTCTCGCTTCCTGAGGCGTTCGTTACCACTTTGGGGAATCTGAAGTTCCTCTGCAATCCTAACTCCCCAACGGGAACCTTTGTTCCTCCTGAAAGTGTGGAAAGAGTGCTCCAGGCATCAGCGTGCCCGGTTGTGGTTGACGAAGCGTACGTGGATTTTGCCCCGGCGAGTACCCTACCACTTCTTGAGCGCTATGAGAACCTCATCATTGTGCGTACCCTCTCGAAATCCTTTTCTCTTGCGGGCCTGCGGATTGGGCTTTTGTTTGCCCACCCAAAAGTCATAAGGGAACTCCTGAAGGTAAAGGCCTCATACAACGTGAACATTCTCTCTCAGGTTGGCGCATGTGCGGCACTTGAGGACCTTGATTACGTGCGGGGGAACATTCAGCGTATCAAGAAGACCCGGGAGTGGTTCTCCCAAAAGATGCAAGAGCTTGGGTTCTTTGTCTACCCTTCGGAGGCAAACTTCGTGTTGCTCCGGAAAAGAGGAGTTTCTCTCTCCTTCCTCTACGAAGAATTGAAGCGGAGGAGAATCCTCGTTCGGTACTTTCCCGAGTGGCCTGATGCCCTCCGAATCTCCATAGGTACCGATGCCGATATGGAGCTCCTTTCCAAATGCGTGGAAGAAATCCTGAGGGAGAAAAGCTGTGTTTAAACTTTTTATCTGGGACCTCGACAACACAGTCATAGGGAGTTCGAAGCTCCTCTGGGGAGCCTTCCAGTGGGTGGCCGAGCATTTTGCGCAGCGATCCATGAGCCCTCGGGAAATCGTCAACCTCTATGGGCCTCCAGAGGACGTGGTCATTGAACAAATTGTTGGGAAAGAGAAAAAAGAAGAAGCCCTTCGGGCGTTCTACGAGTTCTACGAGCGGGAACACGATCACCTGGTCACCCTCTTTCCCCAGGTTCTTGACATTCTCTCCTACCTTCGCGCAAAAGGAGTGCAACAGGCTCTCTTTACCGCCAAAGGGCGAAAGAGTGCCTTTCTGACTCTTGAGCGGCTTCGTATTAAGTCTTACTTTGACTTTGTCCTGTGTGGAGACGAAGTAGAGAGGGCCAAACCCTATCCCGATGGGGTGTTGCGCATCCTTGAGCACTTCAAGATGCCCCCAGAGGATACTCTCTACGTGGGAGATTCTCCCCTTGATGCCCAGGCGGCACACGGTGCAGGAGTGGCCTTTGCCCTGGCCCTTTGGGATTCCTTCCACCGCTCTGAAGCCGAAGCCATCAAGGCCGAGTACGTCTTTGCCACTCCTGAAGAAATGCTCCTTTGGGTACAAAAGGTGTACGGAGGGGGGAATGCTCGTGCCCTTTGAGTACGTGCGCAAACGCGACGGGAGTCTTGATTCCTTTCGTCCGGAGAGAATAGTTTCTGCTCTTTCCCGAGCCCTTGCAGCCTGCGGGAAAGGAGACCCAGAGCTTGCTCGAGTCCTTGCGGAAAAAGTGGTGCACCTTCTCTCCGAACGGGGAGAGGAGATCCCTGAAGTGGAGACCATCCAGGATACGGTCGAAGAGGTTCTCATGCGGGAAGGACTTCCGGAGGTCGCCCGTGCCTATATCCTCTATCGGGAGAAGCGACGAAACCTTCGAGAGGCCAAGTGGGAGCTCTTCGGGGTCCGGGATGATTTGAAGCTCTCTCTGAACGCCGTGCGGGTCCTCAAGGAACGATACCTCCTCAAAGATGGAGAGGGGCAGGTTATCGAAACCCCCCGAAAGATGATGGAGCGCGTGGCTCATGCCATCGCTGAAGTGGACAGGGAATTCGGGGAAGATGCATCGAAAACCTACGAGGAATTCCTTGAGCTCCTGACATCCCTTGTTTTCCTTCCGAACTCTCCCACCCTCATGAATGCTGGGACTCCCCTTGGACAGCTCGCAGCCTGTTTTGTCCTCCCTGTCGAGGACTCCATCGATTCCATCTTCACCACCCTCAAAGAGATGGCCATCATTCACAAATCCGGAGGAGGGACGGGATTCAGTTTTTCGGCCCTTCGCCCGAAAGGAGACATTGTGGCCTCCACAGGTGGACGGGCCTCAGGACCGGTATCGTTCATGCGAATTTTCGATGTGGCCACAGATGTGGTGAAGCAGGGAGGTCGCCGCCGGGGGGCAAACATGGGGGTCCTTCGCTTCAACCATCCGGATATCCGGGAATTCATACGGGCAAAGGAGAAACCGGGGTTTCTGGAGAACTTCAACCTCTCGGTGGCTATTACCGATGAAGAAATAGAGAAAGTCGAGCGAGGCGAGGAGATTGAGCTTGTGAACCCTCGAGATGGAAAGGTATGGGAACGGGTCAACGCAAGGGAACTCTTCGAAATGATTGCCGAGAGCGCCTGGAGGAGCGGGGAGCCAGGGCTCATTTTCCTCGACACAATAAACCGTGCAAACCCTACACCTTCTCTTGGGAGAATTGTCGCTACAAACCCCTGTGGGGAGGTTCCTCTCCTCCCCTATGAGTCCTGCAACCTCGGTTCCATCAACCTTGCCAAATTCGTGAACGATGGAAAAATCCAGTACGAACGCCTTCGGGAAGTGGTGTGGAGGGCGATTCACTTCCTCGACAACGTCATTGAAGCAAACCGGTATCCTCTTCCGGCTATCGAGCGCATGGTCAAAGGGAACCGAAAAATCGGGCTTGGTGTCATGGGTTTTGCTGATATGCTCGTGCAACTGGGGATACCGTACTATTCCGAAGAGGCACTGAAAATCGCCGCGGAAATCATGCACTTTATAGCCCTTGAGGCACGAGCGGCCTCAATGGACCTTGCCTCTCGCCGTGGTACTTTCCCCAACTATCCCCAGAGCGTGTGGGCAGAAAGGAACCTGCCACTCCGCAACGCCACTCTCCTTTCCATTGCCCCCACCGGCTCAATAAGCATCATTGCCTCCTGCTCAAGCGGCATCGAACCTCTTTTTGCCCTTGCCTTTCGGCGCTATGTCCTTGAGCACACTGAACTCCTTGAGGTTCATCCCCTCCTTGAGGAAATGTTCGAACGGTTCAGGATTCCGGAGGAGGTGCGGAGACAGGTTCTTGAGAAAGGAACCATGGAGGGAGTGGAAGGAATTCCCGAGGGTTTCCACCGACTTTTCCTGACAGCCCTTGAAATCCCTCCCGAATTCCACGTCCGGGTTCAGGCTACGTTCCAGAGGTACGTGGACAATGCCGTTTCTAAAACGGTGAACCTCCCGGAATCTGCCACGCCTCAGGATGTCCTCCGGGTGTACCTCCTTGCCCATGAGCTCGGATGCAAGGGAATCACCGTGTACCGGTACGAGAGCCGCCCAAGACAGGTGCTCTACCTTGGCATTTCGGAGGGGTGCGAAGAGTGCTGAAAAGCTCATAGGCTATGTTCCTTGCCCCATTCCTTTTATCCTCCCAGGTCCTCCAGGAGAACTCCCGGGCTTTCTTCTGAAAATCCGGGAGATTGCGAAGGACCATCTCGAGAATCCGAGCGGTTTCCTCAGGGGTGGTTCCCCCAGGAGTCAGAGCCTCACGAAGGAGGAGAATCTGCCGCCGGAAAAGGAAGTCAGGATTGGCCTGAATGGCGTCTCTGCGGTATGGTTCGATGCAGGGGATACCGCAGAATGCCGCATGTTCAAGGGCTGTTCCCGCAAATCCCACAACGAGTGCCGCTTCCTGAAGCCTCAAAAGGTAGTCTCCCCGGCTAAAGGAGACACAACGTTCCCCAAGGAGAAAAGAGGAGGAATCGCAGCGCTTGCCTCCTGCCCGGGCAAAGGCGTCTTCGATCTCCCGAAGCGTTCGTTCCGGAGGAAAGGCAAAGTGGAGAGAAAAGGAGTCAAGGGAGCTTTCCGCAGAAAGGATTGCTCTCGCAAGGAAAAGAAAGTTTTCTTCCCAGTCTCCTCGATGCCCGGGGAGAAAGAGTATGTACTGCCGCTCTGGAGAGAGTTCCCCCATTTTGGGACCGACAAACCCCGGGAACACTGCGGGTATCCCCAGGCTCTGGAACCAGAGTGCGGTGGGAGCATCCCGTGTGTACACGCGTTCTGTGCCGTGCCGCAGAAAGTACGCGGTGACTCTCCCTAAGCGCTCGTACGGACCTTTTTTAACCCGCAGAAGGTCGGTGTGAGCGCAGGCAAAGAGGAAGATTTTCCTTCGCCCAAAAAGGAACCCAAGGAGAAGGGGTAAGATGTCGCCGACCCCAAAGATGACGTCGACTCCCCGAGCCAGGGACCTTACCCTACAGGCGGCAAGAAGAATGTTCCTGAAGCCTCCAAACAAAGCATCGGAGAAAAGGCGGAAGAAACGGTGGAGAGGCTTCCCAAGGTACACGCCTCCGTAGGGGAGGGAAGGAGAGAGATGGGAAAGGCACACAGCGTCAGGGAAGCGGAGGAGAAGACCCTCAAAAGCCTTTCCTTCCCCCACAAGAGGAATGACGTCTACGCGGAGAGGGAGACCCCTTTCCTCGGCAAGCTCAAGGAGTTCCTTGAGGATGAGAGCCGCAAAGGAATCCTCCCCGTAACCGTTGCTCAGAAGGAGCAGTCGCTTCCTCATGGTTGCATTTTATGGTATCCTAAGAGGAACCGTGAGTAAAGGGGGTGTTCCCTTGCGCTGGCCAGGGATTCTTGAGTACTTTGCCGAGTACCTCCCCGTAACTTCGGCAACACCTCTTATCACCTTGGAAGAGGGGAATACGCCGCTTATCCGCTCTGTTTCACTTGAGAAGCGACTCAGGGTAGGCGCCCTCTTTTTCAAATTCGAGGGTATGAACCCTACAGGGTCTTTCAAAGACCGGGGTATGGTTGTGGCCATTGCAAAGGCCAAAGAAGAGGGAAAAGAGGTGGTCATGTGCGCCTCAACCGGGAACACCTCAGCTTCGGCAGCAGCGTACGCGAAACGAGCAGGGCTCTCCTGCATCGTCCTCATCCCCCAAGGGAAAATCGCCCTGGGCAAGCTCTCCCAGGCACTCATGCATGGGGCAAGGGTTCTTGCGGTACGGGGGAACTTTGACGACGCCCTGCGCATTGTGCGCTTCATCACCACTCACTACCCGGTAGCCCTTGTGAACTCCATAAATCCTTACCGTATCGAGGGTCAGAAGACAGCAGCCTTTGAAGTCATAGAGTGGCTTGGAGGTGTTCCCGATATTCTCGCGCTCCCTGTGGGGAACGCAGGAAACATTACCGCCTACTGGAAGGGCTTCAAAGAGTTCTTTGCGCGGGGAAAGATAAAAGTGCTCCCGAGGATGTTCGGCTTCCAGGCGGAAGGGGCCTGTCCCCTTGTCCTTGGAAGACCTGTAGAGAATCCTCAAACCGTAGCTACAGCCATCCGCATTGGGAATCCTGCGAGCTGGAAGGGGGCAATCGCCGCCCGAGACGAGTCCGGGGGGCTCATCGACGCGGTGAGTGACGAGGAAATCCTCCTTGCGCAACGCATGCTTGCTGAGGAAGAGGGAATCTTTGTAGAACCGGCTTCGGCAGCCTCTCTGGCCGGAATCCTGAAAAAGGCAAAGGAAGGGATGTTTCAGGGCAAGAAGACGGTGGTGTGCATCCTCACCGGTCATGGTCTCAAAGACCCGGATATCGCCGTGAAGCAAAATGAAGGGAAAATCGAGGAAGTGGAACCTCGGGAAGAAGAAGTGGTTGAACTTCTTGGTCTTCGGGGGGAAGAGCAATGAAGCTCCACATTGAGGCGCCTGCCACAACTGCTAACCTTGCCTGCGGGTTTGACGTCTTGGGCCTTGCTCTTGACCTCACGTACAGGGTCGAGGTTGAGACCTTAAAGGAGCGACGCTTTCTTCTCACCCATGAGGGAGAGGGAGAAGGTGAGGTTCCCGAAAACGAGGAAAACCTCTTCTTTCGGGCCGTTCAGAGAACCTGGGAGCATCTTGGATTCCAAGGCTCTGGCCTTCGGGTAAAAGCCCAGAATGGCATTCCCATAGCAAGGGGCCTTGGAAGCAGCGCAGCCTGCATTGCGGCTGGTGTGACTGTGGCAAATGTTCTGTGTGGGAGAAAGTTAGGTTTTGAGGAGATGCTCAAGATAGCTGTCACCCTCGAGGGGCATCCCGACAACGTTGTTCCTGCCTTTGTGGGGGGCTTTACCATTGCCCTTGCGCAGGGAGAGAGCACCTTGTACCGCAAACTCCCCTTTATTTCTTCCCTGTACCTCTATGCTCTCATCCCGGACTACACCTTGAGCACTGAGGCCATGCGTCGGGCTCTTCCTCCTTCTTACGGAAGGGACGATGTGGTCTTCTCCCTCTCACACCTTGCTTTCCTTCTGGGAAGTCTCTTTGAGAAGGACGCAGAAGGTTTCCTCCGTGCCCTTGAGGACCGCATTCATGAGCCCTACCGTGGAAAGCACGTGGTGGGGTTCTTTGAGGTCAAAGATTACGTGAAGGAGAGGGGAATTGGTAACGCGGCCATAAGTGGCTCTGGACCGACCGTTCTTCTTTTCCTCCTCCGACCGCTTGAGGAAAGAGAAGAAAGGGAAATCGGAGAAATTTTCTCCTCTTGCGGTGTCCGTGTAGAGATTCGTAGAGTCCACCCTCGGGAGAAGGGTATCGAGGTTGTGGTAGAATGAGCCTCGTTGTCCAGAAGTACGGTGGATCT
>JACIZN010000014.1 GCA_014359405.1 Candidatus Caldatribacterium sp. | reverse complement strand
TCTCGTTATGGACTGGTGAGCTTTGCCTCTTCCCTTGACCAGATTGGCCCCATGACTCGAACTGTTGCAGATGCCATTACCCTTTTTGAGATTATCAGTGGGAAGGATGAGAGGGATTCCACCTGCGCTCCATATCCACCTTTTTCCCGTGCCGAGATACCCGAGGAGGGAGAAACGAGAGGAATGACCGTTGGTCTTCCCAAGGAGTACTTTTCGGAAGGAGTTGACCCTCGCATCGTTCGTACCATTGAGGAGGTTCTCAGGGGTCTTGAAAAGGAGGGACTCAAGGTTTGCGAGGTTTCCCTTCCTCATACAACTTATGCCCTCGAAGCATACTACATCGTGGCACCTTCGGAGGCCAGCTCGAATCTCGCCCGGTACGACGGTGTACTCTACGGCAAAAGGTGGGGTGGGGAGGAAAGCCTCCAGGATATGTACTTCAAAACGAGGACTTCTGGTTTTGGAGCCGAGGTGAAAAGACGGATTCTCCTTGGAACGTACTCTCTGAGTTCTGGGTACTACGATGCGTACTACCTGAAGGGTATGAAAGTCCGCACCCTGGTTCGACAGGACTTTGAACAAGCCTTCACGAAATGCCATCTCCTCGTTACCCCTGTTTCTCCGGTCTTTCCCTTTTTCCTCGGTGAACGAACGAAGAACCCTTACGAGATGTACCTCGCCGATGTGTTCACCATTCCTTCGGCGATGGCCGGTGTTCCCGCGCTCTCCATGAACTGTGGGTACGTCGATGGCCTTCCGGTGGGGCTGCAGATTATCGCCGGTCCATTCCAGGAGGGAGCGCTTTTTGGCTTAGCCCTTTTCCTTGAGCGGATGCTCGCCTTGCCGCTTCCTCTTCCCGAGATCGGGCAGTAAAGGAGGTCCAAAGATGGAGGGTGTCTACGTCACCATAGGGCTTGAGGTGCACTGCCAGCTCTTGACTCAGGCAAAGATGTTCTGTCGTTGCAGTACTGATTACATCGGAAAGACACCGAATACCCTTGTGTGCCCGGTCTGCATGGGTCTTCCCGGAGCACTCCCGGTGCTCAACAGAAAAGCTCTTGAGTTGGCCATTAAAACCGCTCTTGCCCTCCAGTGTGAGATTCTCCCTGAGGTCGTGTTCCATCGGAAGAACTACTTTTACCCCGATCTCCCCAAGGGGTACCAGATTTCTCAGTACGATTTCCCCATAGGTGTTCGGGGGGTACTTGAGTTCACCCTTGAAGGGGTCAAAAAGAGAGTCCGCATTCGAAGGGTTCATGTGGAGGAAGATGCTGGAAAACTTGTCCATGAGGGTCTTAAAATCTCCGGGAATGTTTCGGGAGTGGACTTCAACAGAGCAGGCATCCCCCTTGTGGAGATCGTGACTGAGCCGGATCTCCACTCTCCGGAAGAGGCAAAAGAATGCCTTATGATGCTTCGAAACATTGTACGGTACCTTGGGGTGAGCGATGGGAACATGGAGGAGGGGTCGCTCCGCTGCGACGCCAATGTTTCTGTTTCTCTGTCCCCCGAGGTCCCAGGGGCAAAGGTGGAGATAAAGAACATGAATTCTTTTCGCTCTGTTTTCCGGGCACTGAGCTACGAGGTTGAACGGCAAGCTGCCCTCTTGAAAGAGGGAAAGACCCCGGTCCAGGAAACCCGTCACTGGGATGAGGTTCGCCAGGTAACCGTTCCCTCCCGGGGTAAGGAAGAAGCCGAGGATTACCGTTACTTCCCCGATCCGGACCTTTTACCCTTCCAGATTTCTTCGGAAATGCTTGAGGAAATACGGGCTGCCATTCCGGAGTTACCTTTACAAAAGAAGGAACGTTTCATGCGGGAGTACGAACTCACTGAACCTGAAGCCCATGTCCTTGTTCAGGATAAGGATCTGGCAGAGTTTTTCGAGGCCTGTGTCCGGGAGTTTCCTGCACCTCGGACGGTTTGTAACTTCGTTCTCACCGAGGTGTTGAAAAACCTGAACGCGCTCAATATTACCATTCGGGAGAGCAAGGTGACCCCCGGAATGCTTGCTGAGCTCCTTAAGATGGTGGAACGAAAGGAAATCGGCATCTCCCTTGCCAAAGGGATTTTTGAGGAAATGTTTAAGACCGGGATGAGTGCTAAGGAGGTCATGTCGAGGAAGGGTATTTCCTTCCTGACAAGCGAGCGGGACCTCGAGAAGATTGTCCGCCAGGTTATAGAGGAGAATCCGCAGAGTGTTGCGGATTACCTCCGAGGGAAGGAGAAAGCTCTGCACTTTCTCATCGGGCAGGTTATGAAGGTAACAAAGGGCCAGGCGAATCCTGAAGTGGCAAGGAACCTGCTCCTTCGAGAACTCAGTGGTGAGTAGCATGAAATTTGCCCATCTCCACGTGCACACCGAGTACAGTCTCCTTGACGGAGTTATCCGTATTGATGAGCTCCTTGAGCGAGTTGCCTCATACGGTATGGAGGCCGTGGCCATCACCGATCACGGGGTTATGTACGGGGTAATAGACTTCTACAAAAAGGCCCAGGAGAAAGGAATAAAGCCCATTATCGGTTGCGAGGTGTACGTGGCTCCGGGAAGTCGTTTTGAGAAGGTTGTGGTTAAGGGGAGCGAGCCTGCGTACCATCTTGTGCTCCTTGCAGAAAATGAAGAGGGGTATCGGAACCTCATGGAGCTTGTTACCCGAGCATTCCTTGAAGGTTTCTACTACAAACCCCGGGTCGATAAGGAGCTTCTCCGAGAGTACTCTCGTGGTCTCATCGCCCTCTCGGCTTGTCTTGCGGGGGAGATTCCCCGCCTCATTCTTTCAGGGAGCCTGAAAGAGGCTGAACGTGTTGCTTCAGAGTACCGGGATATCTTTGGTCCGGAGAACTTTTTCCTCGAGCTCCAGGAGAACAAGATTCCCGAGCAGAAGGTGGTAAACGAGGCCCTTGTGGAACTTTCCCGAAAACTCAGGATTCCCCTTGTGGCCACGAATGACTGCCACTATCTCGATCAAGCGGATGCCTACATGCACGATGTTGTTCTTGCCATCCAAACGGCAACCTCTCTTGACGATCCTAAGAGGCTCCGCTTCCCGACTCAGGACTTTTACCTGAAGTCTCCGGAGGAAATGGTAGCGAGTTTCTCTGCTCTACCTGAGGCCATCGCAAATGCGGGGGAGATTGCGGAACGCTGCAATGTGACGATTGAGCTTGGGAAAGTCATTCTCCCCCGTTTTGACGTGCCGGAAGGTTTTGATACCTTTGGATACCTTGTGCATCTCTGCGAAGAGGGGTTGCGCAAGCGTTACGGAGACCCTCCCCCAGAGCACGTTCGAAAGCAGCTCTCGTACGAGCTTGAAGTCATCAAGAACATGGGGTATGCGACGTACTTTCTCATTGTTTGGGACTTCGTCCACTTTGCTCGGGAACGGGGTATTATGGTTGGTCCTGGAAGAGGTTCTGCTGCAGGAAGCCTTGTTTCCTATGTCCTGGGTATTACAAACATTGATCCGCTCCAGTACGGTCTTCTCTTTGAGCGCTTCCTCAATCCTGAGCGGGTGAGCATGCCCGATATCGACATTGACTTCTGCTTCGAGCGAAGAGATGAGGTGATTAAGTACGTAACCGAAAAGTACGGCGCAACGAATGTAGCTCAAATCATCACCTTTGGAAGGATGATGGCTCGTCAGGCTGTCCGCGATGTGGGGAGAGCACTGGGGTGGAGTTACGGCGATGTGGACAAGATTGCCAAGCTCATTCCTGGTGGTCCTGGAGTTACCCTCGAGCGGGCAATGGAGGCCAATCCGCAACTCAAAAAGCTCGCCGAGGACAACAAGAATGTCCGAATGCTCCTTGACCTTGCCCGGCGCATTGAGGGTATGTGCCGCCATGCCTCGGTGCATGCCGCCGGTGTGGTTATTGCCGACCGTCCTTTGACGCACTACGTTCCCCTCCAGAAGATGAACGAGGGGGAAATCGTAACCCAATTCGATATGGACGCTCTGCAGGAACTCGGTCTCCTCAAGATGGACTTTCTGGGTCTGCGAACGCTCACCGTTATTGAGCGAGCGCTCCGTATTATCAAGAACACCCGAGGTGAGGAGATTGACCTTGAACGCATCCCTCTTGATGATCGGGCAACCTATGAGCTCCTTGGGCGGGGAGAAACCGTTGGAGTGTTCCAGCTTGAAAGCAGTGGGATGAGGGAACTCCTGAAGCGTCTTCGACCGGAGCACATCGAGGACCTCATCGCCATTCTTGCCCTGTACCGTCCTGGTCCCTTAGGAAGTGGAATGATTGACGATTTCATCGACCGCAAACAGGGAAGAGTTCCGGTAACGTATTTCCATCCTTCTCTTGAACCGATCCTTCGAGAAACCTATGGAGTCATCGTGTACCAGGAGCAGGTTATGAGGATTGCCAGTGAGTTTGCCGGTTTCACCCTTGGGGAAGCGGATATCCTGCGGCGGGCCATGGGGAAAAAGAAGCCGGAGGTCATGCGAGAACAGCGGGAGAAATTCATCGAGGGAGCAGTCCGAAAGGGACACAGTCGTGAGAAAGCTGAAGAGCTCTTTGAGCTCATCGAGTACTTTGCAGGATACGGCTTCAACAAATCCCATAGTGCTGCCTACGCTATTGTGTCCTACCAGACGGCGTACCTTAAGGCTCATTACCCTACGGAGTACCTGGCGGCATGTCTCACGAGTGTGGCCAACGATAGCGACAAGGTGGCTAAGTTCATTGCTGAGTGCCGGCGCTTGGGAATCGAGGTCCTTCCACCGGATGTCAATGAAAGTCTTGCGAACTTCACGGTGGTAGGGAACCGGCGTATTCGCTTTGGTCTTGCAGCGATTAAGAATGTGGGCGAGAGCGCGGTAGAGGAGATTTTGCTTCGCCGAAGAGAGGGACGGTACCGGAACATCTTTGACTTCGTAGAGCGAGTGGATAGCCGTGTCATCAACCGTCGGGTTCTTGAAAGCCTCATCAAGGCGGGAGCTTTTGGGGGTCTCCATCCCAACAGGGCTCAACTCCTTGCCTCTCTTGAGGATATACTCGCCTACGGTGCAAAGCGTCGGAGAAAAGGTGTAAAGCAGCACTCCCTTTTTGGGGAAGAAGTGCTCTCCAAGGAAACACCTCCTCTTCGGGAAGTTGCAGAGTTCTCCCGGCAGGAACTCCTCCAGATGGAAAAGGAAATGCTTGGGTTCTACGTGAGCGATCACCCCTTTAGGGAGGCGATGAGTGCCTTGCCCCATATTCCTCTTTTCCCCCTGGGCCATTTAAAGGCTTTGAAGCGGGAAGTGCGGGTAAAGGTCGTGGGGATGGTTGGCAACGTTCGGAAAATCGTGACGAAGACCGGAGGGGATATGTACTTCGTCACACTTGAAGATGAGTCTGGAAGTGTTGAGGCCATCTTTTTCCCGAACCTCGCTGAAGAGCTCAGGAAATACCTCGGCGAAGGTAAGCTCCTTGGAGTTGTGGGGAAGCTCGATATTCTCGACAACGGGGAGAACAAAATCGTGGTCGATGCCCTCTTTGATCCTTTTGAGTGGAACGAAGAGTTCTCGCGAGTAGTCGTCATAGGCCTTGAGGACGAAAGGGATATTCTGCGGACAGTGTACGCCCTTCGGGACTGCCTTCGGAGATTCCCCGGGAGTTGTCCGGTGGTGCTCTGCTTCCGGAACGAGGAAGGTGAATGGTGGATTGAGCTCGATAGCTCTTTTCGAATTTCCTGGAATGACGAGGTAAAGGAGGCAGTCCAGAGTATTGTGGGAGAAGGAGTTGGAAGTGTGCGAACGCTATAGGAGGAGGGGTATGCGAGGGGTAGTTGTCTTCTGGGTAATTTTCTTCGTCCTGGGGAGTGCCTTGGTCTTTGCTCAGACCAAAGAGGAGTACTACCGTGCTGGTTACGTGTACTTCTCCCAGGGGAATTACGAGAAAGCTTTGGAGGCGTACCAGAAAGCGCTGGAGCTCGACCCCCAGTACCTCGAAGCCCGGTACTGGTTGGGGAAGACTCTTGAGCAAATGGGAAGGATTCAGGAAGCCCTGCGGGAGTGGCGGACTGTCCTCTCTCTGGCTCCCCGCTATCGGGAAGCTTTCCAGAAATGGCGGGCGTACGCTCCCTCTTTTGTTCGGGACGGAGAAACAGTAGAGCGGTACAGGGAAATCTTCCTTGGAGGAGGAAGCCCTGCTTTTTCTCGGGAAGAGGGTTGGACTTCTCTGGCCCCTCTTGGGTTTGTGCTCCTCGGGCAGAACGACTTCTCGTCGCTGTACCTTGCGTCGCGTATTTTCAGGTGGGCACGGGAGGAGTTGAGTCCTCTCTTTGCACCCTATGAAGAGGAGGCCCTGCGAAGAGCTCTGGAGAACGTCACCGGAGAGGACCTGCGTCTTGTGTACCGTTTCCTTCAAGAGGTGACTTCGCGCTTTGGAGAGGATCCTGCCTGGCAGGAGTCCCTCCAGAAGGCCTTTGAGCGCATATTTTCGTACACCGTTGGAGGAGAGGGTGGACAAGGGGTAGAGTTCACCCTTGTTGGCGGAGAAGTGGAGAAGAAGATTCTCCACGAAGGTGCGGTGGAAGAGGAGGTATCTTTCTTCCTGAAGGAGTAATGGTGCCGAAGGCGGGAGTCGAACCCGCACGGGGCGTGAACCCCGCTAGATTTTGAGTCTAGTGCGTCTGCCAGTTCCGCCACTTCGGCACTCTGGGGTAGATTATAGTAGAGTTATGGTCTTTGTCAAGGAAGGTATGGGGGAGAAGGAACGGATTATCGCCGTTGACGGGACTTCGCTTGCCTATCGGGCGTTCTATGCGTTGCCAAAGCTTTCCACTTCATCCGGTCGACCGACAGGGGCAACACTCGGATTCCTCAACATGATTTTGAGGCTTCTTGAGGATTACAGGCCGTTCACCGTTGTCGTTGCTTTTGACCATCCGAAAAAGACCTTTCGCCATGCCTTGGAGGAACGGTACAAGATTTCGCGAAAACCCATGCCTGATACGCTTCGACCGCAAATTGGGGATATCAAGGAAATCCTTTCTTACCTTCGCTTTCCTGTCCTTGAGGTACCTGGCTTTGAAGGGGATGACCTCATTGGAAGCCTCAAGGAGCGTTTTGGAAAGGAATACCTCTTCTTCATCGTCACCTCAGACCTTGACCTTCTGCAGCTTCTCGATGAGAACACGGTTCTTTTGCAGCCAGTCCAGGGCGTGACTCGTTTGCGACTCCTCCGAAGTGAAGACCTGGAGAGGGAATTCGGCATTACCCCCTCTCAGGTTGTTGACCTCCTTGCGCTGAGCGGCGATGCTTCTGACGATATCCAGGGGGTTCAGGGCATCGGAGAAAAGAGGGCCGCACAACTCCTTAGGGACTTCGGGAATCTCGATGGTATTTTTGCCCATCTCGATGAACTCCCTCCAACCCTTCGGGAGAATCTCCGTGCGTCTCGTGAGCAGGTAGAAATGAATCGGACTCTTGTGACTATTCGCAGAGACGTTCCCCTCGAGTGTTCAATAGAGCCCTGGAGCTTTGCGAAGGTTGACTGGTCTGCCCTTCTTCGAAAGCTCGACGAGCTGGAGCTTCGTAAGCTCCGGGAACGGATGGAAAGAAAGCGCAGTTCTCTGGCGCTCATGCTCCAGGGTCAAGACCTCTCCACAGTCGACGGAGAGGAACCGCCAGAAAGAGGCGAAAGGTACCTTTTTTCCGTTATTACTCCGAGTCCAGAGCGCCTTGAGGGGATTCTCAGGGAAAAGGGCCTCTTCTGGGCTCCCGTTCTCCTTTACCTGAGCTATCCCGTTCTTTTTCCTTTCTCGAAGACTCTCGAGTATGCTCGAGGGGCACAGGTACCCCGGGAAGCACTTGCGTTCCTTGGGGAAGCGCGGACCTGGGTTGAAGAAGAACCTCTCCTCTCCCTGGCGTACCAGGAGGTGGAAGTACCCCTTTTGCAGAACGTGCTCCTTGGAAAGGTTGCGCTGTGCGATACGCCTTTTCCTGAGCTTCCCCTCTTTGGCCCCCCTTGTCCTTCTCGGTAAAGGAAGTGCATCTTTGCCTGGATTTCCAGAAGGCACGGCGCAGGAACGGATTTCTTGCCCTTCCAACTCTCTACGGGTGGAGGTTTGTGGGCAAAGAAGGGGATGAAGAGGAGAAGGTCTGGGCGCAACACGAGCACATTCTTGAAGAGGAGATTTTCCATCTTCTTGTGTGCTCTCTTCAGAGGAAAGGAGTGTGCCGATTCCAGAGGGAAGGTGGGAGATTCTTGGCAGAAATGTACGGCACCACCGAGGATTTCAGGGAGTTTCTCCTTGGTTCCTTCAGGGTATTTGCTCAGGGTCGATGGCAGATAGAGCTTGAGAGGAAGAGCGCGAATGCGTACGAGCTCTCGGTTAGGGGGGAAGGAGGATGAAGGGGTTGGAGGTTATTCTTGTTGCCTCGGAAGCGTACCCGTTTGCGAAAAGCGGTGGCCTTGGAGATGTGGTGGGAGCACTCTTCAAGTACCTTCCCCGCCATGGTTTTCGAGTTAAGCTCTTTCTCCCCATGTACTCTCGCATATTTTCGGACTTTCCCTTTGTGAAACAGCGGGACCTCGAGTTCCCTTTTGGGGACACAATGGTCCGTGCAGAATTTTTTGAACACCGTCAGGGTGAGAACCAGAGAGTCCTTGCGGTCGGTCACGAAGGGTTTTTCGGGCGAGAGCGCATGTATGGGTACCATGATGACCTTGAGCGGTTCATTTTTTTCTCCCGAGCGGTGTTCGAGTACCTGGTTCGCTGGCAGGAGGAATCGTTTGTCCTCCACTGCCATGATTGGCAGAGTGCCCTCGTGTGCGCATACCTTGAACGTTACTGGCCTCCCTACCGCCCGAAGGCAACGAAGGTGGTTTTCACCATTCACAATCTTGCGTACCAGGGTATAGGTCGGGGAGATCTCTTCCGGCTGGTGAACCTCCCGAGCTCCTTTTTCACCCACGAGTACCTTGAGTTCTATGGAAACGTGAACCTCATGAAGGCAGGGCTCCTTTTCTCCCAGGTCATCACCACCGTGAGTCCTACCTATGCTCGAGAAATCTGTTCCCCTGAGTTTGGGGAAGGCCTTGATGGTCTTTTGCGGGCGCTGTCGTATCGTAAGAAAATCATAGGGATTGTCAATGGAATCGATACCGAAGTTTTCCATCCTGCTGTTGACCCCTTCATAGTGGAGCGGTATGGAGCCGGGGACCTTGAGGGAAAAAGAAAGAACAAGCTCTTCTTCCTTAAGGAAACTTTCGGTGAGGGTGTGGATACGGAGCTTCCACTCATTGCTTTCATATCCCGGTTTGTGGAGCAGAAGGGCATCCGCCTCTTCCTTGAGGCTCGGGACGCCCTCTTTGCTCTTCCTGCGCACTGGTTCTTCCTGGGGACTGGGGAAGAGCTCTACGAAAAAGCCCTGCAGGGTCTTGGAGAGGAGTACCCGAATGTACGAGTTGTGGTTCGCTTTGATGAACGATTGGCCCATCTTGCTTACGCGGCTTCGGATTTCCTCGTCCTCCCGTCACTTTTTGAACCCTGTGGTATCAGTCAAATGATTGCCATGTGCTATGGCACTCTTCCTATTGTCCGAGGAGTTGGGGGGTTACGGGACACAGTTGTTGATTATCCCTTTAACCCTCGCTTGAGCACGGGATTCCAATTCGGGGAGTTTTCTGCCCATGGGCTTCTCCACGCAGTGCAGAGGGCGCTTCATGTGTACTTTGAGGAGAAGGACCTCCTCCATGCCATGGTGGCCAACGCAATGCAGAGTGATTTCTCCTGGAAGCAGGCCATCGAGAGGTACGCTGAAGTCTACAGAGAGTGAGGGCCTCAGGGTTTTAGGTATCGGAGGAGGCTTAGCTTCGGGGAAGAGCACGGTTGCCCTCCTTTTTGCCAAACGAGGTATCCCCGTTCTTGTGCTTGACGATCTTTCCCGGGAGCTTTCGGAAAAAGGGAAGCCCCTTTGGAGGGCTATCGTTTGTGTTTTCGGCCGGTCTTTCCTTGATGCTCGGGGTGCGCTCCAGAGGGAGAAGCTTGCCCGGGTTGTGTTCCGAAGATGGCGAATGCTTTTCATGCTCAATCAGTTTGCTCACCCCATGCTCTTTTTTGAGGCCTGGAGGCGACTCAGGGGTTTCAGGAAGGAGTGGGTGGCTCTGGAGGGAGCAGTTCTCTTTGAAGCCGGTTTTTGTCCTCTCCTTTCGAAGCTCCTTTTTGTTGATGCTCCGCTTGATCTTCGCTTACGCAGGCTCCAGGCAAAGGGTGTCAGAGAGAAAGACGCAAGAGACCGCCTGAAGGCGCAGCGATTCGTGTCGTGTCTTCGCCGGCGGGCTTCAAGGGTTATCGAGAACACGTCCTCTCTGGATTTTTTGGAACAGCAGGTTTCTTCCCTCCTTGAGGATTTGTCCTTTTGGAAATAGAAGGGAGTAATTCGGGTTTTCTATAGAGATGGAGATGAAGAGGGGAACATTTCGCCTTGTTGCGCCGTACGAACCCTGTGGCGACCAGCCCCAGGCTATAGAACGCCTGGTTGAGGGGCTCTTCCGGGGTTACCGGTACCAGACGCTCATTGGAGTGACCGGTTCAGGAAAAACCTTCACCATGGCCAATGTGATTGCCCGGTACAATCGGCCAACGCTCATCATTTCCCATAACAAGACCCTGGCAGCGCAGCTCTACAGCGAGATGCGAGCCTTCTTTCCGGAAAACGCTGTGGAGTACTTTGTGAGCTACTACGACTACTACCAGCCAGAGGCCTACGTTCCAGAATACGACCTCTACATCGAAAAAGACGCTTCCATCAACGAGTACATCGATCGACTGCGCCTTAGAGCCACAAGCGCCCTTATGGAGCGAAACGACGTCATCATCGTTGCTTCAGTTTCCTGTATCTACGGCATCGGTTCACCCAAAGAGTACGCTCGACGGGTTTTCCATGTTCGGGTGGGGGATGCCTGGAAACGCAAGGATTTCGCCCACCGGCTTGTGGACCTCCTCTACGAGCGGAATGAAATAGAGTTTGTTCCCGGTGTTTTCCGCATGAAGGGGGATACGATTGAGGTCTATCCTGCCTACAGCGAAGAATTCCTTCGATTCGAGTTCTTCGGGGATGTGGTGGAGAGCATCAAAGTTCTGCATCCCGTGAGCGGAAAAACCCTGAAAAAACTCGATGAGGTCTTCATTTATCCAGCACGTCACTATCTTGCGGATCAGGACATCTTTGAGCGAGCACTCCAGGGGATAGAAGAAGAGCTGCAGGAGCGTGTCGCGTACTTTCTTTCCCAGGGAAGGCTTATTGAAGCGGAACGCCTGGAACGGCGGACCCGTTACGACCTTGAACTCCTCCGCGCAACCGGGTACTGCCCGGGTATTGAGAACTACTCTCGTTACCTCGACGGACGCAATCCTGGGGAACCTCCGTATACCCTCCTTGACTACTTTCCTGAAGACTTTCTCCTCTTCATCGACGAATCCCATGTAACGGTTCCTCAACTCCGAGGAATGCACGAGGGGGATCGTTCCCGGAAGGAGAGCCTCGTGGAATTCGGTTTCCGTCTCCCTTCCTGTTTCGATAACCGGCCGCTCACCTTTGAGGAATTCGAGAAGAAAATCAATAAATGCATTTTTGTTTCCGCTACCCCGGGAGAGTTTGAAATTTCTCAGAGTGCCCAGGTTGTGGAACAGCTCATTCGTCCTACGGGTCTTCTCGATCCGGAGGTGGAGGTGCGTCCGGCAAAGGGTCAGGTCGAGGACCTTGTGGGGGAAATTCGGAAAGTTATTCAGAAGAATCAGCGGGTCCTTGTGACGACGCTCACCAAAAAGAGTGCCGAAGACCTCTGTGAGTTCCTCTACGGTCTCGGCATCCGGGTACGCTACCTCCACTCGGAAATCGATACCCTTGAGCGGGCTCGAATCATTCGGGATCTCCGGGCAGGGGAGTTTGACGTTCTCGTGGGGGTTAATCTCCTCCGAGAGGGTCTTGACCTTCCGGAGGTGGCTCTGGTTGCCATTCTTGATGCGGATAAGGAGGGTTTCCTGCGATCTGAGGTCGCCCTCATCCAGACCATTGGACGAGCTGCACGGAATGTGGAAGGGCGAGCCATTCTCTACGCCGATGTCATGACGAGCTCTCTTGAGCGGGCGGTGGCAGAAACGAGGAGACGTCGGGCCATTCAGGAGGCCTACAACCGGGAACATGGCATTGTTCCACAGAGTATTACCAAGGAGGTTCGAGCGCTTATCCCTGAAGAGGTGGGCTTCTCACGGGAACTTGAGGAGGCCAGCCTCCTTGTAGAGGAAGTCGAAAGGGAGGAAGATTTCGAGCGGCGCATTGAAGTCTTGACTCAGAAGATGAAGGAGGCAGCAAAACGTCTGGAATTCGAGAAGGCAGCCCTTCTCCGAGATGAAATTTTCCGTCTGCGGGCTCTTCAGGAAAAGCAGGCGTTCCAGAGAGGGATGAGTGATGAAGGACGGCGTGATCGTCATTCGGGGGGCGCGGGAGCATAACCTGAAGAACATCGACCTTGAGATTCCCCGAAACCGATTTGTGGTCATTACCGGTCTCAGCGGGTCGGGGAAGTCTTCTCTTGCCTTTGACACGATTTATGCGGAGGGACAGAGAAGGTACCTTGAGTCCCTCTCGTCCTATGCCAGGCAGTTCCTCGAGCGGATGGAAAAACCCGATGTGGACTCTATTGAGGGGCTTTCTCCGGCCATTGCAATCAACCAGAAGGTTTCCTCCCACAATCCCCGCTCAACAGTTGGAACAGTTACCGAGATTTACGATTACATGCGGGTCCTTTTTGCTCGCTGTGGGAAGGTTTTCTGCCCTCAGTGTGGGAAGCCCATCGCCCGGCAAACCGTGCAGCAGATCACCGATGAAATCCTTGCCCTTCCCCAGGGTTCCAGGGTCTTCATTATGGCCCCTCTTGTTCGAGGGCGGAAAGGGGAGTACAAGAAGCTCCTTGCCGATCTTTTCAAGAATGGTTTTGCCCGGGTACGCATTAACGGAGAGATTGTGGACCTTGAGGATTGGGAGAGCGTTGAGCTCGACCGAAATAAAAAACATGATATCGACCTTATCGTTGACCGGATCATCATCGAGGATGATATCGACCGTCGGGTGAGTGACTCGGTTGAGATTGCGCTTCGCTACGGAAAAGGGGTACTCAAGGTTGGAGTATGGGAGGACGGGGAAATCAAGGAGCGTCTTTTCAGCGAGCGTTTTGCCTGTGTGGACTGTGGGGTGAATTTTCCCGAAATCACTCCCCGGATGTTTTCCTTCAACAATCCCTACGGAGCGTGTCCTCGTTGCAGTGGCCTTGGTTTCCTCACCTTTGTTGACCCAGACCTTGTCGTTCCTGACTATTCGAAGTCCATAGATGAGGGGGCCATTGTGCCCTGGGATAACCTCGATCCCGAGAACTACTGGGGAGGAAGAATTCGCCGAATTCTTGCATCAAGAGGCATTCCTATGCATCGGCCCTTTCGAGAACTCACCGAAGAGGAGCGGCGCTTTGTTCTCTACGGTGGCGAGGGTTTTGAGGGCATCATTCCCATTCTTGAGCGGAAACTCGAGAATGCCCAAGATTGGTGGGAGCAGGAGGAGATTGCTCCGTTCCTTTCGATGAGGGTTTGTCCGGAGTGCGGAGGGGACCGTCTCCGCAAGGAGAGTCTCTCGGTGAAGATTCAGGGGTTCTCCATTGGGGACCTCTCCCGGTTTACGGTTGGGGAACTCCTTGAGTTCTTTGAGAACCTCCGCTTCTCCGGGAATGAGGCGGTCATTGCCGAGCCGATCTTGCGGGAGATTCGGTCGCGTCTTGGCTTCCTCAAAGAGGTTGGGCTTGAGTACCTGACGCTTGCCCGGTCTGCGGCAACGCTCTCGGGAGGCGAGGCCCAGAGGATACGCCTTGCGACCCAGATTGGCTCCGGTCTGGTGGGGGTTCTCTACGTCCTTGATGAGCCCACAATCGGTCTTCATCCTCGAGACAACCAGAAGCTCATCGCCATCTTGAAAAAGCTCCGGGATCTTGGGAATACGGTCATCGTGGTGGAGCACGATGCGGAGACGATTCGGAGTGCCGATTTCATCGTCGACATTGGTCCTGGGGCGGGAGACCAGGGAGGAAGGGTTGTAGCGGTGGGGTCGCCCCAGGAAATTATGGAGCATCCCGAGAGCCTCACCGGGATGTACCTGAGTGGGAGAAAGCGCATCCCTCTCCCGGCAAAGCGAAAACCCCCGCAGGATGCCTGGCTCATCGTGCGAGGAGCGCGGGCGAACAACCTGAAGAACATCACCGTTCGGATACCTCTCGGGCTTCTTGTGGGGATTACTGGGGTCTCGGGGTCGGGAAAGAGCACGCTCCTTTACGATATCCTCTACCGGGGACTTTCCCGAATACTCCATGGCTCAAGGGAGAGCGTCGGAGACCACGACGCCATAGAAGGGGTAGAGCACATCGACAAGGTTATCGTCATCGATCAGTCCTCCATCGGAAGGACCCCTCGCTCGAATCCTGCAACCTACACGGGGGTTTTTACCGACATTCGGGCACTTTTTGCCTCTCTTCCCGAGTCGAAGGCACGGGGGTACAAACCCGGCAGATTCAGTTTCAACCTCAAGGGTGGACGGTGCGAGGCTTGCCAGGGGAACGGGGTCATAAAAATTGAAATGCACTTCCTTCCCGATGTTTTCGTGACCTGCGAGCAGTGCCAGGGGAAACGGTACGGCCGGGAGACACTCGATATCAAGTACAAGGGGAAAAGCATTGCCGATGTGCTGGATATGAGTGTTGATGAAGCTGCGGCGTTTTTCGGAAACATTCCCGCCATCCGGCGAAAGCTCGAGATGCTCCAGCGAGTAGGTCTTGGGTACATTAAGCTCGGACAACCGGCAACGACGCTTTCTGGAGGAGAGGCGCAGCGGATCAAACTTGCACGGGAACTGGGAAAAGTGGCTACTGGGAGGACCCTGTACCTCCTTGATGAGCCGACCACGGGACTTCACTTTGCCGATGTGGAAAAGCTCCTTTCCGTTCTCCTTGAGCTTCGGGATAGAGGCAATACGGTGCTCGTTATCGAGCACAACCTTGATGTCATCAAATCCTGCGACTACCTCATCGACCTGGGTCCAGAAGGGGGCGACAAGGGCGGCTACATTGTGGCCCAGGGGACTCCTGAAGAGGTTGCTCAGGTGCCGTCCTCGTACACGGGACAGTTCCTCAGGGAGGTGCTTGCCGCTGAGCGAAAAGGTGAGCTATGCCCCGTTTGAGGTCAAAAGACATCGACTGCCTGCCGCAGGAATGCGGGGTTTACGTTTTCAGGGATGGAGAGGGACGTGTCCTCTACGTTGGGAAAGCCGTGAACATCTTAAAAAGAGTGAAGTCCCATTTCCAGCGGACGTCCTCTCCTCTCAAGGGAGGCATGCTCGAGGCGATTGCGACGGTGCAGTACTTCGTTACGGGGAACGAACACGAGGCACTCCTTCTTGAAGAGGACCTCATCAAGCGTTTTCGCCCTCCATATAACCTCCGCCTGCGGGACGACAAGAGTTACCCCTACATTCTCTTCGGGACAGAGGGGAGATTTCCCTTCGTTCGAGTGGCCCGGAGAAAAACCGGGGGCGAGGGAGTGTACTTTGGACCCTTCACCGATTCGAAGAAAACGAGGGAAGGTCTGAAACTCCTTCGATCCCTTTTTCTTCTGCGGGGATGCACACTTCCAGAGAGTTCCTTTCCCCTGAAGCGGCCATGCATTGATTTTGAGCTTGGGCTCTGCAGTGCTCCCTGTGTTGGGCGAGTATCGGTGGAAGCTTATCAAGAGAACCTCAAGAAAGCCATGGACTTCCTGGACGGCCGGTACGAAGAAGTTGCTCAGTGGATCGAGGAGGAGATGTGGAAAGCAGCTGAAGCTCTCGACTTTGAGAAGGCCATCTACTACCGGGAGAAGCTTGAGGCGGTGCAGAAAATTGCCACCCGGTACCGTCTTGTTCTGTCAGAACCTGAGGACGTTGACTTCATAGGTGTGGCCCATGATGCGCAGACCGCACTTTTTGTGGTGCTTCGGGTTCGCCAGGGGAGGTTAATCGGAAGCGAGAGTTTTGTGGCTCCTCTTGGGGAATGGAAGGACAGGGGACCACTCCTTATGGAGTTCTTAGAGCAGGTGTACCTCCGTTCCTTCCACTTTCCTCCCCGAGTGTGCATTTCCCTGGAAAATGAGGTACCTCTTGAGGAACTCAACCGCTTCTTTCCTTTCCTTCTCTCCTTTCCCCGTACTGTGGAAGAGGAGGATATGCTCCTTCTTGCTGAGGAGAACGCGAGGCGAAATCTCGAAGCGGAGATTCTCAAAAGAAAAAAGCGCGAACGAGCTCTCTTTGAGACACTCAAAGGGCTTCAGGAATTCCTTGGACTTTCTTCTTTCCCCCGCCTTGTGGAAGGTGTTGATATTTCCACCTTTCAGGGCGATGAGGCGGTTGGAGTAGTGGTTTCCTTTCTCGACGGAAACCCGTACCCTAAAAGGTACCGGAAGTTCATTGTTCGAAGCGAAGGTCATCCTGACGACTATGGAATGATGCGAGAGGTTCTCCTTCGGTACCTCAGGGGCTTGCAATCCCGTGGAACAGATCTTCCCGACGTTCTCCTTCTCGATGGGGGAAAAGGGCAGCTCAACGTGGCTCTTGGGGTTTTTCAGGAACTCGGCATCTCCTGTGGTGTACTTGCTCTGGCGAAAGAACTTGAGGAGATATACCTTCCCGAGAGAGAAGCTCCCGTCCTTCTTCCTTCCCACTCTGAGGTTCTCCAGTTCCTTCAGCGGGTGCGCAACGAAGCACACCGCTTTGCAGTGACCTTTCACCGTGTGCGGCGGAACAAGAAATCCTTTGGTTCCCTTCTTGAGGAGGTGAAGGGGATTGGGCCAAAGCGCAAAGAACAGATTCTTGCAGCTTTCGAGGATCTCGCAAGTTTGTGTGCGGCGGACCCCGAAGAGGTGGGGAAACGTTTGAGGATACCGAAAGAGGTCATTTCTGAGCTTCAGAAGAAACTCCGAGAGGTTTACCAGCGTGGACTTTAGGGCACTCCTCTGGAATGAGCTTTCTGGGGTCTTTCCTCCTGAGCGGGAAAAGCGCGAGGCCGAGTTTTTTGGCCTCTTGCGGAGTGGTGTTATCCGAAAGCGAGAAAAGAACCTCTTTCTCTGCCTCTCCCATTCCTCTCCTGCATTTCTCAAGAAATGCCTGGTCCTCAAAAAGGAATTCCTGCCCTCCGCGAGTTACGAACTCTTTCTCTCAGAAGAGCGGGGAATTCGGTCAGGTCTCTTCTACCATCTTGGGATTGATGTGTCGGAAGACCTCCTTGTGGCTTTGGGATTCTACGAGGCGTCCTCCCTTTCAGGGTACCTCGAGGGAGAGGTTGCTCCAGATTTCATCCGGGGTTTCTTTGGGCTTCGGGGGTACGTTGCTGACCCTTTGCGGAGTTACCAGCTTGAAATCCATTTCCCTTCGGAGAGCCTGGCTCTTCTTGTTCAGGAAACCCTCCGCAGGAACGGAATCCTCTTTCGCCGTCGCCGGGTAAAGAACGAATGGCATCTGTACACGAAGAGCGTGGTTACCCTGGGCTCCTTTCTGGGATATCTTGGGGCACACCGGAGTTTTCTCGAACTTGAGCGTATACGGACCGAAAGGGAAGCGGTGGACCACCTGACGCGCTGGGTGAACTACACAACATCGAATCTTGAGAGGACGGTGCAATCTTCCCTCCGCCAGCGAGAAAAAATTCGCAATCTCCCTCTTGAGCTTTTGCCTCCGAAGCTCCGTGAGATTGCCATCGTGCGTCTTCGCTATCCTTACGCATCTCTTCGGGAGCTTGGTATGTACTGCTCTCCTCCCTTGTCAAAGGGTGAGGTGTACCGCCGCCTGAAAGCGCTGGAGCAAGAAGCGGAAAAACTCTGGCAGGATTCGCAGGACTCGTAAGTAAATTTAGCGTTTGCAATTCCCGTAGAGTTCCGGTAAAATTATGGTGTCGCTGACAAAGAGTGGGGTTAATCCCACTCTTTGTCATTTATGGTGGCATTTTGAGGGGGACCATATGGGCAGGGACATCCTGGCGGTTATAGAGCAAATCGAAAAGACCAAGGGTATCCCCAGGGATACCTTGAAGGAGGCTATTGAGGCGGCTCTGCTTTCCGCTTTCCGAAAGAATTTCAAGAGCTCCCACAAAGGAGTGTCGGTTGTTCTCGACCCTCAGTCTGGGGATATCAAGGTCTTTGCACGGAAGATGGTGGTGGAGAAGCTCCGGGACTCCACCACCGAGATTCTCAAGGAGGATGCGGAGCGCCTGGGTTTTCGGGCAAATGTTGGAGAGTGGATTGAAATTGAGGTAACGCCAAAGGATTTCGGACGCATTGCAGCCCAAACGGCAAAACAGGTTATAGTTCAGAGGCTGCGTGAGGCGGAGCGGAACAGGATATACGAGGAGTTTTCCGAGAAAGAGGGAGAGGTCATAACCGGCATTGTGGTCCGTCGGGAGGGCCGTAACGTCATTGTGGATCTCGGGAAGACAGAAGGTGTTTTGCCTCCTGATGAGCAGGTGAGTACTGAGGAGTACCGTCCTGGAAGCCGGATGAAATTTTTCATCGTCGAGGTTAAGAAAACCCCCAAGGGTCCAAAGATTATCCTTTCCCGAACCCATCCGGGTCTTGTGCGCCGGCTCCTTGAGCTTGAGGTTCCGGAAGTTCATGAGGGGTGGGTGGATATAAAGGCTATTACGCGGGAACCAGGGGTGCGGACAAAAGTTGCAGTGGAGAGTCGGAATGAGAAAATCGACCCTGTGGGAGCCTGCATTGGAAACCGTGGGACACGGGTGAAGAATATTACCGATGAGCTCCGGGGCGAAAAAGTAGATATCATCCGCTGGAGTAATGACCCGGAAGTTCTCATTAAAGAGGCCCTGAGTCCCGCTCAGGTTCTTGAGGTAAAACTTGATGAGGAAACAAAGACGGCTCAGGTTGTTGTTCCTGATGACCAGCTTTCTCTAGCCATTGGTAGGGATGGCCAGAATGTGCGCCTGGCAGCCCGACTCAGCGGCTGGAGGATTGACATAAAAGGAAGCGGGAAGAAAGAGGAGAGCTCGTGAAAAAAGTCCCTATTCGCATGTGCTTGAGTTGCAGGGAGAGAAAAGAGAAAAAGGCCCTGGTGCGTCTTGTTCGGACTCCCCAGGGAACTATCGAGGTTGACCCAACGGGAAAGAAGGCAGGAAGAGGGGCGTATGTGTGTCCATCTCGGGAATGCGTGGAACGTCTTGACCGGAAGAGCCTCTCTTTTGCCTTTCGAATAGAGGTGAACGAGAAAGACGTATCACTTCTTAAGGAGGCACTTTTTGTGCTTTTGGGGGAGGATAAAGGAGGTTCAGGATGACCAAGGTCAGGGTATATAAAGTTGCCGAACGGTTGGGGATGCCGACTCACGAGGTTATGGACATGCTCCGAGAACTCGGAGCAGACGTCAAGAACCATATGAGCAGTATCGATGAGGATTTGATTGAACTCCTTGAAGAGGAGCTTGAGTATCGCAAGAGGAGAGAAGAAGAGATACGGAAGAAACGAGAGCGAACAATCGTCCTTGAAAATCTTCCCACTCTCCGGGAACTTGCCCGACTCCTCGGTGAAGAGGAAACTGAAGTCCTGCTCCGTCTTGCAGATCTCAACGTCATTCCCCACAGCAAGAAACCTCTTCCCCCTCTTGTGGTGGAGCGCCTGCTCCGGGAAAGAGGCTTTGAGGTGGAGTGGAAAGGAAACCTCCGGGAGGAAATCCTCAAGGCTTTGGAGGTCGAAAAGCTTCCTCGTCCTCCGGTGGTGACAATTCTTGGGCATGTGGACCACGGGAAAACGACTCTTCTTGATGCCATCCGCCGTTCCCGGGTAGCGGAATCGGAGTTCGGTGGCATTACCCAGAAAATCGGAGCATACCAGGTCGATGTTGGGGGACGAAAGATTACCTTTATCGATACCCCAGGGCATGAGGCTTTCACCACCATGCGGGCTCGGGGAGCTCAGGTTACGGATATTGCAGTACTCGTTGTGGCGGCTGATGATGGCGTCATGCCCCAGACGATTGAAGCCATTCAACATGCTAAGGCGGCGGATGTACCTATTGTGGTGGCCATCAACAAAATCGACAAGCCGGGAGCGAACCCCGATCGGGTCAAGCAGCAGCTTTCTGAGCACGGTCTTATTCCGGAAGAGTGGGGAGGGGATACCATATGTGTGCCCATTTCCGCTTTGCAGCGGAAAGGCATCCAGGACCTCCTCGACATGCTCCTTCTCCAGGCAGACCTCTTGGAGCTCCGGGCTCGGTACAGTGGTCCAGCCATCGGGGTGATTATTGAGTCCCGTCTTGACCGGGGCAAAGGACCGGTGGCAACGGTTATCGTCCAGGAAGGTACGCTTCGGGTTGGGGATTTCTTTGTGGCGGGTACGACCTGGGGGAGAGTGCGATCGCTTTTTGATGACCTTGGGAAACCCCTCAAAGAGGCAACTCCCGCAACTCCCGTTGAGGTTGCCGGCTTTTCCGAGCTTCCTCCTGCGGGAACGAAGCTCGTGGTGGTTGAAGAGGAGAAAGTTGCTACCGTTGTTGCCGAGCGTCGCAAAGAGAGGGAACGAGAGCGGGCCCTGCGAGAAGCGGGGAACCGCGTGGTTTCTCTCGAGGAGCTCCTTGCCCCAGAAGAGGGGAAAGTTAAGGAACTCCATCTCGTTTTGAAAGCTGACTACCAGGGTTCCCTTGAGGCTTTGGAGCGGGCAATATCGCAGCTCGGGAATGAAAATGTGAGAATAAACGTTGTCTTCCGGGGGGTTGGCAACATCAGCGAGGCCGATGTCATGCTGGCTTCGGCCTCCTCAGGTGTGGTCATTGGTTTCAATGTGAAACTCCCAAATGATGTGGCGAAGGTAGCAAAGCAGGAAGGGGTCGAGGTTCGTCTCTACCGCATCATTTACGATGTGGTTGAGGACATGAAGCGGGCTATTCAGGGCCTTCTTGAGCCGAAAAAGGTCGAGGAGGTCATTGGGAGAGCCGAGGTGCGAGCCCTCTTCAAGATTCCGCGGGTTGGAATTGTAGCCGGATGCTATGTGCTCGAGGGAAAGATAGACCGGAGCGCTTTTGTTCGAGTACTCCGGAAAGACGAAGTGCTCGCCGATGCAGTTCGTATTGCCTCTCTCAAGCGTTTCAAAGATGACGTAAAAGAGGTAGCCCAGGGGTATGAGTGCGGTATCGCCCTTGAGGGTTTTGAGAGTTTTGCCGAAGGCGATATTCTTGAGGCCTACGTCGTGAAAGAGAAACGATGAGGGTCGGTGTGTGCCGAGTTGAGCTTTTCATTAACGGGAGTTTCTCTCTGAAAGACCGGAGGCGGGTTGTTGATTCGGTGAAGCAGCGTCTCCGGAACCGTTTCAATGTGTCGGTGGTTGAGCTCTCTGAGGATTCCCAGTGGCAGAGGGGGAGTTTAGGGATTTCCTGTGTCGCCCGAGACGAGAAGTCCCTTACTTCCCTCCTCCACCAGGTTCTCGAATTCATAGAGAACGACGACCGGGTGGAGGTTACCGACTGGCTCTTCGAAATATACTGAGGATTACCAAACGATGAAAGAACAGAGACCCCTTCGAGTTGCAGAACTCATACGGAGAGAGGTGTCACGAATTCTTCTCTCCGAGATGGCCGATCCCCGGCTACGGGGTTTCACCATCACGAAGGTCGAGATGTCTCCGGATCTCAAGCAGGCGAAAATCTTTGTGGGATTTCTGGAACACACAGGGGAGGAAGAAAAATACGAAGCCCTGAAGAAGGCCACCAAGTTCATCCGGGGCCTCCTTGCCTCCCGCATTCGTATCAAGTTCATGCCCGAAATTGTCTTTGTCATGGATCCGACTCTTGAAAAAGCCTTTAACGTTGTGGAACTCCTGAATCGTCTGGAACGAGAGAACCGATGAAGGATGGCAAAAGCAAAGTCTGCAAGATTTTCCAGGAAGCCTCACGCTTTGTGGTAACATCCCACCAGAATATCGACGGGGATGGCCTGGGGTCAGCTCTGGCCCTCTTTTTTCTCCTCCAGAAAATGGGGAAAGAGGCAAAGGTCGTGTACGATGGCAGGGTTCCCTACTTTTACCTTTTCCTCCCTGGGGCGGAAAGCATCCTCTCCTTTGAGGCTTTCGTTTCTCTTGGGGAGCCCTTCGATGCCCTTGTGGTTGTGGACTGCTCTAACCCAGGGCGGCTGGGGAGGGTAGAGGAGCTCTTTCCAAAGGCCTCCTTTGTGGTGAATGTGGACCACCATCCGGATAATGCTATGTTCGGACACGCAAATTTCGTCGTTCCTTCCTCCCCGGCATCGGCGCTTCTTGTGTACGAACTCGTCCAAAAGGTGCGCGTTCCCCTTGACTCTGACATAGCCACCAATATCCTTACCGGTATTGTCACTGATACTGGGGGTTTCCAGTTCGCAGAGCTCAACCGGGGGATGTTTACGGTTGTGGGTGAGCTTGTGGCCTCGGGGGCTTCTCTGAGTACCATTATGCGTTACGTGTTTCGGTACCGCAGGGTGGAGGCTCTGAAACTTTTGAGTCGGGCTCTGGAGCATCTCGTCTTTGATTCTTCTTGTGGATGTGCAACCACCTATCTCACTCAGAGGGATTTCGAGGAGTGTGGGGCTCGGGAGGAAGATGCGGAGGGCATAGTGGACTATGGTCTTTACATTCCTGAAGCCGAGGTATCGATATTTTTCAAAGAAATAGCCCCAGGGGTTTACAAGGTGAGCCTTCGTTCTCGGGGAGATTTTGACGTTCTCTCGGTGGCCCATCATTTTGGCGGTGGAGGACACAGGAAAGCAGCAGGATTCAAAATGAGCGGTTCTTT
>JACIZN010000013.1 GCA_014359405.1 Candidatus Caldatribacterium sp. | reverse complement strand
GAGGAGGCCCTGCGCCTTCAAAAAGAAAGCGGAGGGCTCCTTGGGGAAATTCTCATCTCCCGGGGCCTTGTGCATCCCGTGGCTCTCTACGAAGCCCTGGCTGAGCAGGGAAATTACCTCTACGCCGGGAGGAACCTCGAAGAGCTCCTTGGAAGCGTTGACCCCGAGCTTCCTTCCCGCTTTGACCCTGCAGAGCTCCTTCGCCTTTCCCTTTTTCCCCGCCGCTTCAGGAACGGCACCCTCGAGGTCCTCACACCTTTTCCTGAAAACAAGGCTCAGGATGAGTGGCTGAGGAAAAACTTTCCTGGAGTTCCCTGCACCAAAATCCTCGTCACTCCCTATGAATTCGACTGGCTCCTCCACTTCTTCTTCAAAGACCGATTTCTTTCCGAGGCCACAACCGGGCTCTTCTTCCGTTCTCCAGAAGAATCGGCCGCTTCCCCTCTCATCCTCTGGCAGTGGGGAGTCCTAAGCGGGGTACTCTTTGCCCTCCTTTTTGGGGTGTTCTTTGCTCCTGCAATGACCCTCAAAATTCTCTTTGTCCTTGTGAACCTCTTCTTTTTCGGGAGCGTCCTTTTTAAAACCGTGGTGGGCATACGAGGGGCAATGGAAACAGCACCCCTTGAAATCACCGAAGACGACCTTGCCTCTCTCAATCCCCGAACGCTCCCTGTGTACACCATTCTCCTTCCCCTCCACCGGGAACCCCGCCGGATTGTGGAGCAGCTTGTTGCCTCCATCCGTTCCCTCGACTACCCTCAGGAGAAACTCGACGTCCTCTTCCTCATCGAAGAGGACGACACCAAAACGCTCAAGGCCTGCAAAGAAGCCCATCCTCCCTACAACGTCCGCTTCATCCTCGTCCCCCGGGGAACTCCGAAGACAAAGCCGCGGGCCTGCAACTTCGGTCTTGCCTTCGCAAGGGGAGAATTCCTCACCATCTACGATGCCGAGGACATCCCCGAAAAAGACCAGCTCAAAAAAGCCGTCGCCGCCTTCCGGAAGCTCCCCAAGGACTACATCTGCCTCCAGGCCTCTTTGAACTTCTATAACTCCACCCAGAACCTCCTCACCCGCCTTTTCACCCTCGAGTACTCCTTCTGGTTCGACTACCTCCTTCCGGGACTCTTCCACCTGCGCCTCCCGGTTCCCCTCGGGGGAACATCGAACCACTTCCGGACCGAAGCCCTCCGGTCCCTCGGCGGATGGGACCCCTTCAACGTCACCGAGGACGCAGATCTTGGCATGCGGGCGCATTACCGGGGATTCCGGGTGGGCGTTCTCCCCTCCACAACCTATGAAGAAGCGAACAGCCACCTCCGGAGCTGGATTCGGCAGCGCTCCCGCTGGCTCAAGGGGTACCTCCAGACCTTCCTCGTCCACACCCGGAACCCTCTCCACGTGCTCCGCACCTCCGGTTTTCGGGGATTCTTGACGCTTCTTCTCTTCATCGGGGGAACGCCCCTTGGGTACGCCGCTTCTCTTATCCTTTGGGGATTGTTCTTCGCCTGGCTTGGAACTCAAGGAGAATTCCTCCGACCTTACTTCTCGGGGTCTCTCCTCTGCATCGGAGCGGTGAACCTCTTTGTGGGGAACCTCCTTGGGGTGTACTTCTCGATGTTTGCCGTCTTCCGGAGAAACCTCGACCGGCTCTTTCCCTTTGCCCTCCTCAATCCCTTCTACTGGATGCTCGCAGGCCTTGCCGCCTGGAAGGGCATCGGGCAGTTCCTCACCCGACCCTTCTTCTGGGAGAAAACCGTCCACGGGCTCTACGAGGGGAAGCAATGAGGAAGTTCCTCCTTCTTTTTGGGACAATCTGCGTAGCCGTCCTTCTGACTCTTTTGAGCCTTCGAGAAAACTCCCTCCATCCCGAGGTACGCTTCTTTCTCTTCCGCGCCCTTGTGGTCCGGAACCTCCCTGACCCTGCCCAGGGCATCCTCACCACCCATCCTCCGCTTCCTCTCCTTCTTGCCCTTGCCCTGCGGGGGTACTTTCCGCTTGCCGTTGGGTTGAGCGCTACTCTTCTTCTCCTTGCGGGGGTAAGACGGGAAAATACTCTCCCGGTTTTCCTTGTCCTCCTCTCCCCGGTTTTCCTCCTTGGAACCATCAGGCGACCGGCGCTCACCCTTTTCTCTCTCTTTGCCGCCTTGGGATTCTCCGCAATCCTTGCAAGCGTTGACCGAAACGACCCGGAGAAGCTCCTTTTGGGGAATATCGCCTTTGGCTTCACCGCCTGCCTCCATCCCTTTGGAACCTGGATTCTGCCTCTTTTTACTCTCTGCGAGGTGCTCCTTCCTCGAGTCTCCCTTCCCCGCCGGGGAACCCTTGCCGCCCTTGCTCTCTTCCCATTCCTTGCCCTTCAGGGGATGGCGCTCTTTTTCGGATGGGTCTACGAAGGGTATGCTCTTTCTCCTTTCCGGGATCCGGAACTCTCCTTAGGAGTGTTCCTCTCAGGCATAGAAACTCCCTCCCTCGTGGGAGACCTGATTCCCCTTTTGCCTTTCCTTGCTCTTTCCCTCTTCTCCGGCCTTTCCAGGACGCTTCTCTTCTCAGGTATTACCCTCTTCTCCCTTCTTGCCCGTTCTCTTGTGAGCCCTTTCTCGGCGCTTCTTCCTGCTCTCCTTTTTGCCCTTGACCCCAAGCCCTGGAGGGGCTTAGTACTCGGGGCAGTCGCTCACCTTGCCGTAAGCTGGGCACTCTATTTTGCGGGAATTCTCCTGTGTTGAGAGGAGAAAAAGCTTTGTGCTACAATAGGAACGCCTATGGGGACGGTCATTGCGGTTGCCAACCAGAAGGGCGGAGTGGGAAAGACAACAACCTGCGTGAACCTCAGTGCATGCCTTGCCGAGCGAGGGCAACGGGTGCTTGTTGTCGACATTGACCCTCAGGGCAACGCAACAAGCGGCCTGGGTATTGATCGCCGAAACCTCAGGCAGTGCGTCTATGACCTCCTCATAAACGGTGTCGAGGCCGGAGAGCTCCTTAAAGAGACAGAGGTGGGAGACCTCTGGCTCCTTCCGGCGACCATCCGCCTTGCGGGAGGTGAAGTGGAGCTTGCCACTCTTCCAAAGAGGGAGCACCGCTTAAGGGAGGGCCTTGAACATCTTGTTCCGGCTTTTGACTGGATTATCATCGACTGTCCCCCCTCCCTTGGACTTTTAACCCTGAATGCCCTGACCTTTGCGGAGCGCCTCCTCATCCCCATTCAGTGCGAGTACTATGCCCTCGAGGGTCTTGGGCAGCTCATGAGCACCATCACCATGGTCCGGGGCTCCCTCAATCCCCGCCTTGAGCTTCTCGGGGTGCTCCTCACGATGTTTGACCCCCGCACGAACCTCTCCCAGCAGGTGGTCGATGAGGTCCGAAGGGTTTTCGGGGAAAAGGTCTTCCGTTCCATCATCCCCCGAAGCGTTCGCCTGAGCGAGGCCCCAAGCTACGGGAAACCCATAACGCTCTATGAGGGGAGCTCCAAAGGCGCTCAGGCGTACCGAGAACTCGCCGAGGAGGTTCTCGAAAGAACCCATGACAAAGCGCGGTCTTGGCAGGGGGCTTGACGCCCTCATCCCAGGAGCAGGACTTTTCGGAAGTCGGGCCATCCAGGAGGTGGAGATTGAAAAGCTCCACCCCAACAGCCTCCAGCCTCGCGTGGCCTTAGACGAAGAGCGCCTCGAAGAGCTCACCGAATCCATCCGCCAGCATGGAGTTCTCCAGCCGATTCTCGTGCGCCGGAGCCCTCAGGGTTTTGAAATCATCGCGGGGGAACGACGCTGGAGAGCGGCGCAGAGAGCAGGGCTTCGAACCGTTCCGGTTATCGTGGAAGAAGAAGTGGACGAAGAGAAAAAGCTCGAGCTCGCCCTGGTGGAGAACCTCCAGCGGGAGGATTTGAACCCCATAGAGCTTGCCCAAGGGATTCAAAAGCTCATCGAAACCTTCGGCCTGACGCAAGAGGAAGTTGCCGAACGCATCGGGAAAAAGCGCTCAACCGTTGCGAACCTCCTGAGGCTCCTTGAGCTTCCCGAAGACATAAAGCACCTTGTGGCTCAGGGAACCATTTCTCCCGGCCATGCAAAGACCCTTCTTGGGCTCCCAGAAGAGGAGCAGCGATCTCTTCTTTCTGAAATCCTCTCCCGTTCCCTCTCGGTGCGGGATACCGAAAAACTCGCTCGCAAGAAAAGGGAAAGGAAAGAACCTCAAGAGGAGAAAGAAAGGGAAGAAGCCCACATCGAGAATCTCCTCACCCACTACCTTGCCACTCGGGTTCGAGTTGGAAGGGGGAAAATCACCATTGAGTACTATGGTCCTGAGGACCTTAGAAGAATTTACATGCTCATTGTACGACCGGAATGACGAGGAGGGGTTCTGGTGAAGCGTCACCTTACGGTTTTCTGGATCAGCCCCCTGCGGGGACAGGTGAAGCGCCTGCACCTGCGATGGCAGACCATTCTCCTTGGGGCTTTCGTGCTCTTTGTGGGTGTGGGTCTTGGCATTGGGGGGGTTCTCTGGTACCAGGCACGGATGAGACACGAGCTCTGCACCACCATGGCGAAAATCGAGGAAATGCGGAAGAACCTCCTCGTCCTCGAAGCCCAGAAAAAGGAACAGGAGGAAAGGCTCAAGCACCTCCAGAGGGAAGCCGAAAACGTGGTTATCGAGCTCAACAACCTCCGGGAACTCGAGCAAAAGGTGCGAGAAATCATGGAGAAAAACCTCCAGTCCCAGCTCAAGCGCTTGGGAATTGATCTTTCTCTCCCAACGGCTGAAGTGCAGACCTGCATTCCCCTCCACCGCTTCCTGAGAGGCCTCTACATTCCCTCCCCTGAGGGAATGGGGGGTCCAGAACTCTTAGTGGCGGCTTTCCCACCCCT
This sequence comes from Candidatus Caldatribacterium sp., assembly GCA_014359405.1. Lineage (NCBI taxonomy): Bacteria > Pseudomonadati > Atribacterota > Atribacteria > Atribacterales > Candidatus Caldatribacteriaceae > Candidatus Caldatribacterium > Candidatus Caldatribacterium oleiphilum. Next base: position 18,265 of record JACIZN010000013.1, on the reverse strand, counting down.
TCCGGCTCAGATTCTTCCCTCACCTCAAGACCTCACCACCCGGGCTCTTGAGGACACTCTCCTCTGGCTTCGGGGAGAGATACTCCTCCGGCGGAAAGCTTTTGAGGAAATCATCGACCTTGCAGCCAAAAAGGACCGGATTCTTGAGGTCGTCCCTTCCCGCTGGCCCACCTGGGGACGGGTTTCCTCAAACTACGGCTGGCGGCGGGACCCCTTCACCGGGAGGCGTGCCTGGCACACGGGGGTGGACATTGCCGCACCAACAGGACGCAGCGTCGTTGCTGCAGCCGAAGGCCGGGTGGTCTTCACAGGATGGAATGGGAATTATGGAAAATGCATCATCATCCGCCACGATTTCGGTTTTGAGACGGTTTACGGTCACCTCTCGAGAATCCTCGTCAACGTCGGGGATCGGGTGAAAAAGGCGCAGAAAATCGGGGAGATTGGGAGCACCGGCCGGAGCACCGGTCCGCACCTCCACTACGAAGTTCGCCGGTACGGAAAAGTGGTCAATCCCTGGCCCCATCTCCCCTGAGGGAACAATTGCCCAATGAACCGAGTACAAGACAAGGAGAAACCGAAGAAGGGGTGAGATGATGCGCAGATTCGTTCCAATCCTTGTCATCGTTTCCATTCTCGTCCTTCTGGGAAACGCCGCTTTCGGAGCGATGGAAAAGGTTCGAATCAGGAAAATGGAAATCTTCAAAGTCGACGGAATGCCCCAGGTCCGCATTGAACTCGAAGCGGAAGGGGACAGTGGCCTCATCTTCGTCCAGGCCTCCACGGACTACGACAAGTACACCTACGTTACTGATCCTGTGGCCATTGACCTCTCCACAAGGCAACCCTTCTTTGTCCTTCGCTTTGGAAAGGGCGATTTCCGGCGGGTGAATCTCCTCGAGAACGTCAACGAGGAAATCCCCGAGTTCGCCGAGGGGAAAAACGTTACCGTCTACGTGTACGAAGCCCGGTACACCTCCCCTGAGGGACAGCCCGAGGACATCAAGCAGGATATCGCCAAATACGGGTACGCCCTGCGGGGGGTTCTTGCCAAGGGGACAAAGGCCATAGAGCTTGCCAGGAAATGAGGGAAGGGAATGAACCAGCTCTACCGGGAAATCAGCGAGCAACCCGAGGTCTTCCGGCGTATCGCCCGAACGTACGTGAACGAAGAAACCTTTGCATCCTGGCGAGATGACCACTCAGGAACCATCTACCTCACGGGGATGGGGAGTTCCCTTTTTGCCGCCTATCCGGCGTACCTCCACCTCCTCTCCCGGGGGTTTCCGGTCGTCTTCACCGATGCCTCGGAGCTCCTCCACTATGGGCTTCCGGGGGTCAAAAACGGAGATACCCTTGTTCTTGTCTCCCAGTCGGGGGAATCCTACGAGGTTCTCGAAATTCTGAACCGTCTCTCCTCCCGCCCCCGGATTCTTGCCTTCACGTCTTCCCTGAAGAGCACCCTTGCCCAAAAGGCGGATAAAACCTTCGATATCCTGAGCGGAACCGAGTACGCGGTGACCTCCACGAAAACCCACACCGCAACCCTTGTGACCCTCAACCTCTGGGCTCTTGCCCAAACAGGGGAAAGAGAAGCTTTCCTCCACGCCTCCTTAGACCTTGAGCTCCTTGCCGAAGAGGCCGAACGCCTCATTGCGAGCGCTCCAGAGTGGACGAAGAAAATTCTTGGGGCTCTCGAGTTTGCCCGAAACGCCGAAACAAAAGTCATCATTGCCCGAGGACCTGCCCTTGCCTCCGCCTGGCATGGGTGCCTCCTCATGTACGAGTGCGCGAAAGAGACATTCTTGAGCTTCTCCGGGGGCCAGTTCCGGCACGGTCCTCTGGAGCTTGCCACAAAAACCATGCTTGCCGTTATCCTTGCTCTCCCCGGAAAGACCCAGGAAATTCTCCTGCGTCTTGCGGAAGAGCTTGCCGAGCGGGGAGTCGGGGTGCTCGTTATCGGGCAGGGAGAGAAGCTCCGGTACAACGTTGAGGTCCTTCCCCTCCACTTTCCAAATGAATTCTTTGCCCCTGCCTTAGCCGTTATTCCTCTCATGCTTTTTGCCTATACCCTTGCGGAGGACAAGGGAATCGAGCCGGGGAAGACTTTCCTCATTCAAAAGACAACCGTGAGGGAGTAGGAATGCCTAAGGTTTTCGTGGTGGGCAATGTGAGCCTTGACCTTGTTCTTGGGGGAATTCCTGACTACCCCGAGTGGGGGACGGAAATCCTCATCCCCGGGTACGTCATGCGCCCCGGGGGAGCGGCAAGCAACGCCTCTTTAGCCCTTGGGGCGCTGGGAATGCCGACCTTTATCGTTGCCACCGTGGGTGAGGACTCCCTTGGGGAAAACCTCAAGGCGCAGTTTGCCCGGGCTTCGGTTCGGACCGATTTTCTTTTTGCCGTCCCCGGGTACCAGACGGCCATCTCCATAGGGGTGACAAACGAGAGAACCAAGGAGCGGAGTTTCCTCACCGACCTTGGGGCTCAGGGGTGTCTTGCGGAAGAGCATCTTGAAATCATCTCTCCACACCTTGAGGATGGGGATTTCCTCCTCCTCTGCGGGTACTTCCTCTCGCCTCGACTCCGGACCGAAAGCCTCCAAAGGACCTTGGAGACCCTCCGGGGGAAACGCAATCTGACGCTCCTTTTTGACACCGGATGGCCCACCGAGGGCTGGACGGAGAAGGTACGCGAGGAAATCCGAAACCTCCTCCCCTTTTTCGACTACTTCCTCCCCAACGAGAAAGAGCTCGAGGGTGCAGGAGGAGAGGTTGTCTTTTCCCTCCCGAAAAAGGGGACCATCGTGAAGGAGGGGAAGAGAGGATGCACGGCGCACACGAAAGACGGGGTTTTCTCGGTACCTACAATTGACGTCCCCGTCACCGACACCATTGGGGCAGGCGACTACTTCAACGCGGGGTTCATCTTTGGCCTTGCGAGAGGCTACCCCCTTCCTCTTGCCCTGCGGTGCGCAAATCTCGTCGCCTCGCTCAACATCTCCCTCTCCTCCTCGCGGGACCGCCTCGTCACCGAGGAAATGCTTGCCAAGCTCCTCACCGAGGAGGCAGGAGTATGAAGGAAATCGCCCCCGGGGTCACGCTCCTTGGGTACCGCATCGTGCGTTTCACCTTCGACGCCACAGGTAACCGGGAAAAGAGCGGATGGGATGTCTACCCCGAGATCACGGTGGTAAAGACTCCCGAGGGCAAATGGGAAGGAAACCTCACTCTCACCATGAACTTCTTCTCCGAGGAGAGCCGCAACTTCGCCGTACACCTTGTGGCCCAGGCAAAGTTTCTCGGGGAGAACATCGAGGGAGAGAAGTTTGCCACCCTCTGCCGGAGCCAGGGTGCTGCACTCCTTGTACATCCCTTGCGCCTTTTCGTGCAGGACTTCCTTTCCAAGGTGTACCCCTGATGCTCTGGTACCTCTCCCTCCGCCACGGCAAACGCCTCCGGCAGATTCTCCGCACCTTCGCCCGGTACGGTTTACCGCTTCTTTCCCGGCGCATTCCCCTTTTTGAGCGGCTCCGTGCCTTCATTCCCCGGGAGGCCCTGAGGCGACCGCCTCAGGAAAACCTCCGCCTGGCTTTTGAAGAACTCGGTCCCACGTTCATAAAGATTGGCCAGATTCTGAGTACCCGCCTTGACCTTTTGCCGGAAGAGTACTGTCGGGAACTCCGCAAGCTCCAGGACCAGGCCCCTCCGGTGGATTTCCAATCCATCCGGGAAGTCATCGAGGATGAGTTCAAAAGACCCCTTGAGGAAATCTTCCCCTTCTTTGACCCCTCCCCCCTTGCTTCAGCCTCCATCGCCCAGGTCCATCGGGCACGCCTTCCTGAGGGAACAGAAGTCGCCGTGAAGGTCCAAAAACCCGGGGTCGAAGAGGTCATCCTTGAGGACCTTGCGATTCTTGAGGGGCTTCTACGAGTTGCGGACCGCTTGAACTTCCTCGAAGAGAGCGTTCCCCTTGAAGAACTCTTCCTCGAATTCCGCAAACATCTCCTCCGGGAACTCGACTTCCTGAGCGAAGCCCAGAACATGCGCCGTTTCCGGGAGAACTTCGAAGGATTCCCGGGAATCGTCATCCCTCGGGTTTTTCCTCGCTACTCTACCCGCCGGGTCCTCACAAGCGAACTCGTGGAGGGTCTACCCCTCTCTCACCCAAACGTTTCCTCCCTCAAAGAAGAGGACCGTCAGTACTTTGCCCGCCAGGGGATTGAAGCCATCCTCAAAATGATTTTCGAGGACGGACTCTTCCATGCCGACCCTCATCCGGGGAACATCTTCCTCCGCCTTCCCGAGCGGGAACTCGTCTTCCTTGACTTTGGAACCGTGGGAGTTATCGACCGGACGACCCAGGAGCACATGGTCCGGATGCTCTTTGCCCTCCTTGAGAAGGACACCGAGCGGGTTGTGGAAATTCTCGAGGAGGAATTCCTCCTCTCCCCTCTCCCTTCACCCCTTGCCTTTCGCCTTGACCTAAGCGAAGTCCTTGAGCGGTACGTGGCGCGGGACCTGCAGGAGATTCGCTTCGAGAGCGTGGTGCAGGAGTTCTTCTACCTTGCCCGAAAGTACCGTCTCCGTTTCCCTCCCCACTTTTCCCTGCTCCTCCGGGCCCTTGTGGTCGCCGAGGGCACAGGGCTTGTCCTTGACCCAACCTTCAACGTCTTCCCTCACCTTGAGGGAGCCCTCAAGCGGATTTTCACCCACTCTATGCGCCCGGAGAGAATCGCCGAGCGCCTCGGAGAGTACGCCTTGGACTGGAAAGAGTTCTTAGAACACCTCCCGCACCGCCTTGACCGGCTTCTTGCCCACACCGTCTCGGGGAAGATACGGCTCCAGGCTGAAAGCAGAGACCTCGAGGGAATGAACCGCCGACTCGAGCGGATGAGCACGCGTTTAGCTCTCAGCGTAATCCTTGGGTCGCTCCTTATTGGTTCCTCCCTGATCTACACGAATTACTCGCAAGCCCGGGTCCTTGGGATTTTCGGCATCCTCGGCTTTGCGATTGCGGCGTTTTTTGGGATTGCCCTCGTCATCGAAATGCTGAGCCACCGCTAATCCTCAAACTTCACCGCTGTCCCGTAGGCAATGATTTCTGCAGCTCCGCTCATGACCATACTTGTTGAGAGCCGCACTCCCAAAACTGCGTCCGCTCCGAGTTTCCTTGCCTCCTCCACCATCCGCTCTATCGCGATGCGTCGCGCCGCCTGGAACATCTCCGTGTACTCTTTGATTTCCCCACCAACTAAAGTCCGCAGAGCCGCAACGATGTCCTTTCCCAGCCAGCGGGCCCGGATGGTATTCCCGGAGACCACTCCAAGAACCTCCTTCACCTTTTTCCCCGGAATTGCCTCAAGGGTTGAGAGAAGCATGTTTTCACCTCCCGAGTACACTGTACCTGAAGGTCTCTCAGAAAAGGGGCATCGACGATTGAGTAGCTACGAGACAGCTTGTCCTGAGGCCTCCCGGAGCGTCCGATAGAGGTCGTAGACGTCCCGACCCTTGACAAGATAGGCAAAGGCACCTCTGCGCAGAGCCTCTTCCTCATACTCCTCGTACATACTGAGCATCACCACAGGAATGGAAAGCTCTTCTTTGAGCTTTTCAAGGAGCTCAAGTCCATCCTCCTCGTCAAGGCGAACGTCAAGGACCACCACATCGGGGTTGAGCTTCCGAAGGCGCGAGATAACCCCGCGGCCCCTGGTGCTCTTCCCCACCACCCGAAGGCCGGGCTGGGCATTGATGAGGAACTCCAAACTCTCAAGGAGGAAACGATTATCATCAATCAAAAAGACCCGGATTTCCTTAGATTCCCCCATGGAAACGCCTCCTTTATCTACAGAAAGCATAGCCCTCCTCTCGTCCCATTTCCATAGGTAAGAAGACTCAATTTTCGCGCTTTTCGTCCTATTCCTCCTTGAGGAAACCTTCACGAAAGGCCAAAAGGGCAACTTCCCGGCGGTCAGAAAGGCCGAGCTTCCGGAGAATGTTGCTCACGTGGTTCTTCACGGTCTTCTCGCTGATGAAGAGGAGCTCCCCTATCTCCCGGTTGCTCTTTCCCTGGGCAAGAAGGCGCACAATCTCCTGCTCCCGGGGCGAGAGCTTTTCCCGAAGGAGGGACTTTCCCCGAGGGACGGCCTGCTGCACCAAGCCGTGGATTTTAGAGTAGACGATACTGCTGAGAAGGACTTCTCCAGAAAGGCATGCCTGGATACTCCTGAGAAGCCGCTCTGGGGGATCCTGCTTGAGCACATACCCCCGAGCCCCCTCAAGAACTGCCTGTGCAATGACCCTTTCGTCCTCCTCCACAGTCAGCATGAGGAAAACCGTGTTCTTCTTAGCCTGGCGGAGGACCCGGAGGAGCCCAAGGCCGTCACCTCCTGGGATGTTGAAGTCCAAAAGCACAAGGTCCACCTCGAGGGGGAGGATTTTCTCCACCGCCTCCTCAAAAGAGTACGCCGAGGCCACAACTTCAAAGCTTCCCTCGGCTTCAAGGAGCTTCTGCAATCCTGCCACAAAAATGGGATGGTCATCCACTAAGGCCACTCGCCACTTCCTCACCTCCCTTCCACCTCGCCCAGGGGGATGAAGGCCTCGACTCTCGTTCCCTTCCCAGGGGAAGAGGTAATCCGAAGGCGTCCCCGCACTGCCCGAAGCCGGAGGCGAAGATTCTCAAGACCGAAGTGCTCCCCTTCAAGATTCTTTGGAACAAATCCCACCCCATCATCCTCCACAAGAAGACGAAGCCTCCCCTTCCCAGAGACACCAAGCACCACGCGCACTCTTTTGGCCTTTGCATGCCGGGCTACGTTGGAGAGGGCTTCCTGGAGGACCGCCACTACCGTCCGGTACACCCGGAAGGCCACAAACCCCGGGGGAATATCAATGCTCGTCTCTACGGCAACTTCCGGAGGGAGAAAGTTCCCTATCACTTCCTCAACTTTTCTTGCAAGCTCGGAAGAGGGTACCGGCTTCCCCCGAAGCTCAGAGAGAATGAGACGGGATTCCTCAATGCTCAAGGCGTTGAGATTCCGAATCCTTTCCACAAGCTCCCGAGTAGTCTCTTCATCTCCACCTACTTCCCGGGCCAGGAAATGGAGGTAGATTTGCTCAGAGGCAAGAATCTGGGCAAGACCATCGTGGAGCTCCCGAGCCAGGCGGTTCCGTTCCGCTTCTTTGGAAAGCCTCTTCGTCTCCTCAAGGAGCCGCAGGTTCTCAAGGCAGGACTCTGCAAGGGCTGGGACCACAGAAAGGAGGAGGAAATCCAAAACACCAAGGGCATTATCGCAGAAGGCAAAGAGGACATGGTGCTTTTTCTCCACCAGGAAGGGAAGGGCAAGGAGCGACTGCCCCTCAAAATCGAGAAAACAGGGTTTTCGCTCCTCAAAAAGAACGGCTACTTTTTCTCGGAGAGGCAAAAGGGCTTTCATAGTGAGCTTTTGGGGCCAGTTGTAGGCAAAAACACGGTACATCCTCCGAGGAGAAAAGCGGAATACGGCAACCTGCGAGACCCCCGTAAGCACCCTCACGGCATTGGAGAGTTTCGAGAACGCCTCTTCCTCTGAAGACGCACAGGGAACTGAACGAGCAAAGAGGGAAATAATCTCCGAAAGGGCAAGGACTCTTCGTTCATTCTGACGCCTGAGAGTATTCTCAGTAAGGAGAAAGCCTATGCTCTCTGCCAGAGCCAGAAGGCGTGGGAGATCCTCTCGGGGAAAGACAGAAAAAGAGGTGTTGAGGTTCAGCACCCCAATGACGTTCCGGGAACTGTCAAAAACCGGAAGGGAAACCGAGGCTTGTTTCCGCGCTTCACGGCGGTTGCAAGAAGATGCGGCATCAATGACAACGGGTTCTTTTCGCTCAAAGACCAAAAAGGCAACGCTCTCTTCCTTCTTCTCCACCCGTTTTCCCAAGTACTCGGGAAGGATTCCTTTCCCAGCGGCGATGTAGAGCTCTCCCTTTGCATCTCGGAGAACCAGCGATCCACTCTCTGCCCGGGCAACCTCAAGGGCAAGATCGAGGATGTGGTCGAGGACTTCCTGCTCTCTCTCGGAGAAAACGAACTCGTAAATACCTATCCCCCTGGGAGATTATACCACTTGTGCTCAGAGGCTTGCCATTCCCTGAAGGATGAAAGGAAATTTCGGTGGCGGAGGGGGTGGGACTCGAACCCACATTGCCCTTGAAGGGCGTACCGGTTTTCAAGACCGGCTCCTTAGCCAGTTCGGACACCCCTCCCGGGAGGAATTATACTTGCTTTCCTCTCCTCCTGCAACCTGCCCGCGCTTCTCTTTCCCACCCCATTCGGGCCGTAATCTTTCAGGACTCTTTTGCCATCACACGACGACCACCTTGAAGACAAACTAGAGGAGCCACCGCGAATCCGCAGCTTCGCCTGTGAGGCAATCCCTCAAAGAGGACATTGCTTGGGGGGAAGAAAAGGAATCTTGCCCTTCAAGGGACTTGATTTGGAACACAGAACATTGCAAACCTCGTATTTTCGTCTGGTGAAGCAATCTCTCCCTTCCTTCCGAAAAGTGCGAGACTGCTTCGCTTCGCTCGCAGTGACGAACCAAAGGGGCTTGCAATGACCCAAGTACCCAGGTGGTATAATACCCCTGGGGTGCCACAAAGTATATGGTGGCAACGTCTTGCGAGGTGCCGAGGGGAGAGGAATCTATGTCCCGCCGTGGCGTCAAGAAGAGGCTTACACAGGGCGCAAAAAGAAGTCTTGAAGACTTTATGGACATTCTCAGAAAGAATGTAGGGGAACTCAAGAGGCGGTTCAAGGTTCAGGAGATTGGGGTATTCGGTTCCTACGTGAGGGGAGAGGAAAACGAAAAGAGCGACCTTGACGTACTCGTCGCCTTCCAGGAACCCGTGGGGCTTTTTGCATTCCTGGATCTTGAGGAGTACCTGGAGGAACTTTTGGGAGTGAAAGTGGACCTTGTATCCAGGAAAGCCCTGAAGCCGCACATCGGGAAGCACATCCTCGAGGAAGTCGTCTACATCCATGAGGAAAAGGGACTACCGTGACTATATTCAGGACATCCTCGATGCAGTGAGGGAAATCCAGGATTTTCAAAAGGTATGGATTTTCCGACCTTCTCCAGGGACAGGAAAACCGTGAATGCCGCGATACGGAGTCTTGAAGTCATGGGAGAGGCAGCCTAAGAAAATTCCTCGGTCCCTGCGGGAGAAACATCCTGACATTCATAAGCTGATTCATGAGCATTTTGGCGTTGACGTCGAAATGTTGTGGGGGGGTCGTTACCAGGGAAATACCACCTCTTGGGCCGGCCATCCAAATGCCCTCCTTGACTTCGTAGATGAAGACAGAGAACTGTTGCAGACCTCAAGAAATTCAGATGCTTGTCCCCCGTCCACAAGCATTGCGACACCTCGAGCTATTTATTCTCCGTCTCCCTGTTGCGTAAAAATCATCGCCTGTATCTTCAGGAACCCACAAGGCTCTGCCTGGAGTGTGCCTAACGGGCAAACTATAGAGCGCTGCAAGGACATCCCGGACGGCAAGAAATGTCCTTAGAGTCGAGAATTTTTACTGTTTTGCATCCTGCTATCAGGAAGAGCATCGCGGGAAGCAGAAAAACTGGTGCACAGGCAATGCTGAACGAAAAAGTCGACCTCCACAATTCCTCTCCCTTTTGAGCACCTGGAAAAGAAGAAGAGCCAATGAAAAACTGGATCTGGCAACCCAGCTTCCGCAGCGCTTTCACGCCCTGGATCTCCGGCTCTGCGTTCCCTCCTTTCAATCCCTATTAAATTTTGGGCAAATCCTTTAAGACGCACATACACACATCACAAAAGCGCAGAAAATCGTTTCCCAGATATTTCCACAGCCTCGGGGCTTCGCATAAGAAGGACCACGCGGCGACGCCAAAAAATTTGGAAAGGAATGCCGCAGTCGCCTGAATTTTCCCTGAAACTTTCCTTTTGCCCCTTCGTAGTATATAATTGAGCTGTGCCGTGTGGCATTCCCCTCTTGCCCTGAGGTCGAGAGGGTGAAGGGAGGAGCAAATCCCTTCTGCTCCCCTGAAGAGAGGAAGGGCCACAAGCGATGCGGCGAAACAGAGGAAAGCCGAATCGCTAAGGCACAGAGGAAAATCCCAAGGTAAAAGGAGGTCGTGAATCGTGATAAAGTACATGTGGTTCCTTCTTGCCGTAGCATTTGTCGTGGCCGTCTTTGCCATCGTCGGCTGTAAGCCGGCAGAGACTCCTGAGGCAAGCCCAAGCCCGAGCCCAAGCCCTGCCCCCACACCGGACACCCGCTGCCCGCAGCCGGTAAGCACCGTGGTGCAGAGCCTCTACAATCCTTTTGACGAGGCCACTGCAAACACGATCAAAATCGTTATCACCTTCGACGAGCCGATTGCAGGAGATGTGGACTGCATTGAGAATCCAGCTTATTGGACATTTACGATTGTGAATGAAACAAGATATGACGGGAATCCCGATGATGCTGTAGCTCCGGGCGACGATGTAGATTTTGTTGGCAATCCCACCATCATTCTCAGCGAAGATGGCAAGACAATTACCATAAAGGGAAAAGTGAAAGAGACTGATTTAGAAAATCTTGGTACTGGAGTAGCCTTCAACTACGGTCTCATCTGCGATGAGGAATCGGCAAAGGCTTACAGAGAAGCTTTGGATGGAACAGACAAGGATGGCAAAGTAGGAACAAACGGAACAGTCAGCGTCAGTAAGTTCGCCAAAGTTGCCGACAAGATTAAGTGGAAGCTGAGCGCCTGGTGCCAGGTCTACGACGAGCTCGGGAACGTCTGCTGCGAACCGCTTGAAGGCGAAGCCTGCTGCAGCCCAGTCTGCGAGCCGGTAACGCCACCATCTGGTTGCCCACTGTGATGGGATTGTAAGCCAAAAAGCCCCGGGAAATCCCCGGGGCTTTTTGTTTGGCAACTTATTCCTGTGACTGGGGCAGCCCCGCTTTGAGTTTTCCCAGCTCTTCGACCAGGGTTTCAACCTCCTGAACCTCGGCAGGATCCCACTGGGGAGGTTCTAAAGAGCGCTCTCTTGCCTTCTCGAGGAGCTCCCTCACCCGAATGCCCCTCTCAAGGAAGAAGAGGGCTTCTTCCTTCTCCCCTTTCTCGAGGGAGTGGATACCCGCAATGCGGCACATTTTGGCAAGGTTCAGGTAAGGGCTGATCCTCAGAGGGTCTGCGGCAATGGCCCTCTCCATAAAGGACAGAGCTCTGTGGAACTCCCCCCGCTCCGCATAGAGAATGCCCAAATGTTCCAGGAAGAGCGAATTATAGGGAGCAAGGCGGATAGCCCGCTCACCTGCCTCTACGGCTTTCGTGTGGATAGCTTTGCTCCGCTCAAGATTGGCTTTTTTCCTGAGGGTTTTACTCAAGTAGTAGTAGATTTCAGGATTCCAGGGTTCAAGGCGTGTGGCCTTCTCCAGGACACGTATCGCTTCATCGAGTTCGTCTTCCTCAACGAAGTACCGACCAAAGGTGTACCACCACTCGGCCACAACTGAGGAAGAGGCCAGGGTGAAAAGGAAAAGAGAGACAAGGCCAATGGCAAGAGGATGCAATCGCACGGAACGGTTTGCCTCGGGAGAACAGTGTTTCCCGAGGAAAAAGGAGGCGGCGCATCCGGCAAGAAACCAAACCCCGAGCTGGTAGGCTCCAAGGCTGAAATTGAAGTCCACAAACCCGTGTAGGAAGGAAAGAAGGAGGCCACCGAAAAGCACCGTTGTCCAGGGGGTCCTGTCACTCCCAAGTGCTCCTGCCGTCTCCCTGATAAGGGAAAAGAGGAGGAAAAGAGCAGCGCCCACGACTCCCCCTTCGATGAGGAGCTGGAGGTAGAGGTTGTGGGTTGCCCTGGTGGCGTACGGGAAGGAGCGAATCGAAAGGTAGAGCGCCTTCCATCCCCCGCCACCCCAGCCGGCAAGAGGACGCTTGAAGAAAATCTTCAAGCCATCACGGTAGAAAATCAGGCGTTCCCAGACATTGCGGCTACAGAGGCTCACGTCAAGGAGCCTCGTAGCCCCACCACCCACGATGCCAGAGTGTACCGCAAGGAGGAAAATAATCCCCACCGCCACAAGAAGGAGGGTAACCCCAAGGAGAAACTTTCCCCTTGGCCAGGATGCCACACGCCTCTCAAGGGGAGAAAGAATGCCACGGAGGCAAGGGCTACAACACCCCCGGCAAAGAGGATTCCCAAAAAGGAAGTCTCGTAGAAAAAACCGTCAGTTACTTCGGGGCTTACTTTTGGAAAACAAAGAGGAACCGTGCCGGGAGCTTCAAAAAGCAGTTCGGGGCCTGGTTTCCCAGGCCCCGATGCAGCCTTAGAGAATCCCGCTCAGGTAGCTCTCAATAAGCGATGAACTCATCGGACCCACGTGGGTTCTTACTATATTCCCATCGCGGCCAAAGAAAACGTTGTGGGGAACATAGCTCACTCCATAGGTCTCGAGGATACCTCGATCCATAAAGGAAACAGTGGGATAGGTAACATTGTTCTGATTGACAAAGTACTCAATGCTCGCCTCTGAACCGTATCCCGCTCCAAGGACCACAAGACCCTGGTCCTTGTACTTGGCATAGACCGCATTAAGTGCGGAAACCTCCTCTTTGCAGTGGGGACAACCCGGGGAGAAGAAGACAAGGAGCACCGGCTTCCCCTTGAGAGATGAAAGGGTCAGGGTTCCCCCACCGACAAGAGGAAGGGTAAAGTCTTTCTCATCCATGTCCGTATTTCCCGGAAGCGGCGAGGGAGAGGGTGAAGGAGACGGAGAAGGCGAAGGGAAGAGGTCCAAAAACCACGAGCACCCAGAAAGGAGAAGGATCGCTGCTACCCCGCAAGCCAGGACAAGAAAAGAAAAAATGCGACGCATAGAAGTACCTCCCTTTGTGCAGAGATTGCCTTTATTGTACCACAGGAGAGAGAAGACGGTTGCAAATACCTGGGCCAACTGAATTCCTCGGTCCTGGCAACTAAAAGCGCCGCAATAGTACCCTTTTAGGGATTGTTACAGAACCCAATCCTATTGGCTCATTCCTGAGTCCAACGCTCACCTGAGACCGCTTCGGAGACGAAACGACGACCTCGCGGTGACGCTCTTGGTCCGCCATCGCGGGCGTAGCAAAGCAACCTCGCATTTTTAGACTTCAAGAGCAACATTACCAGAGACTGCTTTGGAGGCGATCCTACGACCTCGCAGCGACAAGCCCAAAATGTCACCGCAAACGCAGCAAAGCAGTCCCTTTCCCCAGTTCTTCACTGCGAGCCCCCTTGGTTTGTCACTCCGAGCAAAGCAGCCTGAGGTTGCTTCACAAACGAAACTACGAGTTCGCAAAGACGGTGAAAAGGGGCGAAACTACGAGGTTCGCAATGACTGCCAAAACTGTCACCGTATATTGGATCCGTAGTCAATCATTTCTTCGATGTGTTAATTTAAAGGCAAGGAAAAAAGGGGACGAAGGTGGAGTAAGGACGTGCTTCTGTCGTTGGTCTTACGAAGACCGTTCGCAATGTTGTCCCCCACCTTCGCCTCTCCCAATGCTTGGAAGAATTGAGGCCAAAGAGCCTGCATGATGAACGATGAGAGCATGGCGAGAGGAGAGAAGAGAAAAAGAAGCACAGGAAAGGAGGAAGCGTAATGGGTAAGATTGTGGTGGGCATCGATGTGGGGAAAGAGAGGTACAACGTGAGCATCTTCGATGGAGAGAAGCACCTCTTCCAGGGCTCTACCCCCGCAGACCCTGAGGCCTTCCTCAGAGAGGTTACTCCCCATCTCCCTGGAAAGAAAGAAGAGGTCCTCTTCGTCATGGAGGCGACAAGCATCTACCACCTCCGGCTGAGCCTTGCCCTCTTTGAGAGGGACTACAAGGTGAGTGTCGTCAATCCCTTCGTGGTGAAGAAGTACGCCGAGATGCTCCTCCGAAGGACCAAGACCGATCCGGTGGATGCCAGAACCATTGCCCAGTTCGGGTTCTCCACCTCCCCTTCCCTCTTTGCCCCCAAAAAGGAGGAAGGGTACCACCTCCAGGAACTCCAGAGGGCCATTGAGGACTACACCGCAAGGAGAACGGCCATCCAGAACCGCCTTGAAGCCCTCCGCCACCATCCCTTCCCCAACCTGAAGCTCAAAAGACTCTATGAGGAGGAGCTCCGAAGGGTTGAGGAGACCTTGAGAGCTTTGGAGGAAGAGGCCAAAAACCTCTCCATGGAGTACGCCCCCCTGGAGTACAAGCTCCTCCAGACCATTCCCGGGGTGGGGAAGAGATTGGCCTCTGCCATCCTTGGGATTCTCTTTCCCCTTGATAGGTTCCAGAACGCCAAGGAACTCTCAAGCTTTGTTGGCCTTGCCCCTCAGATTGACCAGTCGGGGAAGAGGAGAGAAAGAGCCTGGCTCAGTAAGAGGGGGAATCCTCTCCTTCGGAAGCTCCTGTACCTCGCAGCCCTCAGTGCCTCCCGGTGCAATGCCCAGTGCAGGGCCCTCTATGAGCGCCTCATTGCTCGAGGGAAACCCAAGAAGGTGGCCTTGATTGCGGTGGCCAATAAGCTCCTGAGGCAGATCTTTGCCATCCTGAGGAGTGGAGTTCCCTATGACCCCCATTACTTAGAGAAGAAAAGGAACCTTGCCCTTCAGGGGACTTGATTTTTGACACAGAACATTGCGAGGAGCAAAGCGACGAAGCAGTCTCATATTTTCAGGAAAGGCGAGATTGCTTCACCAGACGAAAATACGAGGTTCGCAATGACCTCTTTAGGGGATACGATGACCCCTTTGGGGGATACAAGAATATGAGGTTCGCAACGACGACCCTGATTTGCCCTCGGGGTGGCCCCCTCGATTGCTGCGAGCAAAGCAGTCTTGTACTCGTCCGTCTAATAGAGCATTACCAGTCGCCGTACGCCTTTCTGCGCCCAAGGTAAAACTCCGCCAGAGCAGTTCCCCCGGTGAGATAGAAATGTCCTGCATCCGGAAGGGATGAAAACCGGACCAGGATTTCCCTCTGCAGTTCACTCATTATCCCCTTGCCTTTTATGCCCAAAGTAACCCTCCCATAACCTCCTGACGTGTGCCGGAAGGCTCAATTCGGGAAGGAGTCTTTTTATTTCATCCCAATCCAAAAGGGAGACGTCTTCTGCCCCTCCACAGGTCAATATCCTCTTTGGACCAGTTGATGTACCTTTTTTGCTTCATCGTGCCACAAGGAGCCTATATTCTTTTAAAAGGAAGCCGGAAACTCGTCTCCTTTTCCGAGAGCCGGTCCCTTACCTTGATTTCCAGGATGTACTCCCCAGGGTCGATGTTGAAGGAAAAGGAAAGGGAGAGGAAGAGGCCAAAGACCGGGCTTCGGGCAAGGTAGCGGAAGTCCTGCCAGGGGTCCTCGCCGCCGAGGTAGTTGCCATTTTTATCGTAGACGGCGTAGCTCAGGGTGAAGTAGATGTGGTAGGTATCGCCCTCTTTCAGGATGGTATAGTTCTTCGGCTCGGCGTACACAAGCATCGTCTCGCCGGCCACAAAGCTTGATGAACGCCTTTCCCGGTAGACTCCAAAAGCCTGCGGTTCCTCCTCGACGAAGAGGTACACCGGGCAGGTGAGAGGGGCTTTGTTCCAGAGCAGAAGATACGCCTCTTCGACAAGGGCCTGGGCTTCCTCGATTTTCCCTTCAGTCACAAGAGTTGCTGCATCCTCAAGGAGCTTCGCTTCATCCTGGGCAAAAGCAAGACCGGCCAAAAGGACAAGACAAAGGACAAGGGGAGCGAGAAATTTCATGGGGCACCACTCCTTTGCGATTTCTTTCATTATACCAGTCTCTCTGCTACAATATGAACGCTATGAAGGAAAAAACTCTGGTCATCCGGAGAGCACGCGTGGAGGACCTCTCAGCAATTACCGAAATCTACAACGAGGCGGTCCTCACCACCATTTCGACGTTCCACCTCTACCCGAGGTCTTTCGAGGAGCAGGTTAAGTGGTTCGAGAGCCATACCGAGCGGTATCCCCTTCTCGTTGCCGAGGATAATGGAATGGTCGTTGCCTGGGCTTGCCTGAGCCCGTACTCTGACCGGGAGGGGTACCAGTACACAGTGACCGACTCCATCTACGTTCGCCGGGAATTCCGGCGCCAGCACATTGGGTATGAGCTTTTGAGCACCCTCCTTGAAGAGGCGAAACGCCTCTCATACCACTCGGTGATTGCCATTATCGCAAGCGAAAATATCCCGAGCATCCGGCTCCACGAAAAGCTCGGTTTTGTCCTTCGAGGAGTTCTAAGGGAAGCGGGGTTCAAATTCGGCCGATGGATCGACGTGTGCTTCTACCAAAAAATGCTCTCCTCATAGGGCTTTTGGGCTGTGTCATTCTTTCCTTTCCCATCCTTGCAGAGGAATACGTTGCCATTCAGGGCTCAACGACAGTGCTTCCTCTCGTCCAGGTTCTTGCCGAAGAGTACCTTGCCGAGCACCCTGAGGCCGACATCAGCGTGAGCGGAGGAGGCTCAGGGGTAGGCATCACAGCTCTCCTTGACGGAGTTGTGGACGTGGCCATGTCCTCCCGGGAGGCAAAGGAAAAGGAGATTGAAGCGGCCCGCAAAAAAGGCAAAGAGCTCATACCGTACATCATCGCGTACGATGCCATTGCCGTTATTGTCCACCCTTCGAACCCGGTGGAAAATCTCCCTCTTGAGACCCTCCGAAAAATCTACTCCGGGGAGATTACTAACTGGGAGGAACTTGGGTGGCGCAGAATGCCCATCGTTCCCATATCCCGGGATTTTGCCTCAGGAACTTTTGAGGTGTTCAACAAAGTGGTCCTGAAAGGAAAGGAAGTGACTCCCTCGGCCCTCATGCTCGTTTCAAACCTTGCCATTCTCCAGGAGGTTTCATCCTCTCCAGGGTGCATCGGGTACGTGGGGCTTGGGTACGTGCGGGAGAGCGTGAAAGTTGTGGCAATTGACGAGGTTTTCCCCTCCTCAGAGAGCGTGCGTGGGGGAGTGTATCCTCTTTCCAGGCCGCTTTACCTCTACCTTGCCCATCCTCCCGAAGGAGTCATTCGGGATTTCCTCGATTTCATTCTGAGTGAACGGGGCCAGAGAATCGTTACCGAGACGGGTTTCATTCCCGTTGCGGAAGAAAAGGAAAGAGAAATGGTTCTACCCAAATAGGTGATGCCGATGAAAAACCGCGATATCCTTGAGAAGAAGTTTTCTAAAAAGGAAGTAAAGAGTCGTCCGGGTCCAGGGGGAAGGACGATTCTCTATGTTGATACTGCTTCTGTTATCCGACGCCTGAACGAGGCGTTTGATGGGGACTGGTCCTTCGAAATCAAAGAGAAGCACATCGACGTGGAAAACGGCTACGTCTGGGTCCTGGGCCGCCTGAGCTGTGGGGGCGTGGTGAAGGAGCAGTTCGGCTCGAAAGCCATCGCCTACAACCCCGATGGGTCCTTTGTCGACCTTGGGGATGACCTGAAAGCCGCGGCGTCCGATGCCCTTAAAAAATGCGCCACGCTCCTTGGGGTGGGCCTCCACCTCTACGAAGAGGAGACGGAAGAGGAGCCTCAGGAGACTTTTCGCCCGGCAACCGAAAGGCAGAAGAGTTTCATCCGGGATCTCCTGAAAAGCCAGGGGAAGCCCGTGGACGAAAAAATGCTCTCCCGTCTCTCAGCCCAGGAGGCTTCTGAGCTCATCGACCGGCTCCGAGAAGAAACGAGTAAACGTTCATAAGGGGGGTTCCTATGCAGCTTTTTGGAAAGGTTGTGGCTGGAGTTTTAGGGATTTTCCTGCTTCTTTTTGCCGTGGTCGTGGTGGTGCTCTTTTTCAATGTCGTGCCCATCCTTGCCATCCAGGAGTGGCTCGTTGATTTCCATACTCTTCTCCACCGTAACGTTTTCACTAAAGCCCTGAGCGCTACGGGTATTGTGCTCCTTGTCCTTGGGGCGGTGTTCCTTTTCCGCCTTCTTCTCCCTCGGGGTGGGCGGTTCATTGTCCAGAAAACAGAAGAAGGGGAGGTTCGGGTCTCCTTTGAATCGCTCCATGCCCTTGCTCGGGAGGCCCTGCGAGGGTTTCAGGAAATCGTCTCCGTGACGCCAAAGGTTGAGCGAATCGGGCCTGATGCCCAGCTCCTTCTCCACCTTGTGGTCCGGACCGACACCTCTATCCCGGAACTCTCAAGCCTTGTGCAAACCAAAGTCCGAGAGCGCATCGAGCGGCAAACGGGTATCACCCTCAAGGACATCAAGCTCCTTGTTGACCTAC
>JACIZN010000012.1:9536-23195 GCA_014359405.1 Candidatus Caldatribacterium sp. | reverse complement strand
TAAGGAGTTCAAAGGGAAGTAGGCGGAATATTTTCTTTCCAGGGTGCAGAATGTGGGCCTATAGCTCAGTTGGTGAGAGCGCACGCCTGATAAGCGTGAGGTCTCTGGTTCAAATCCAGATAGGCCCACCATATTTGTTCTTCTATGGGGATGTAGCTCAGCTGGGAGAGCGCCTCGTTCGCAACGAGGAGGTCACGGGTTCAAGTCCCGTCATCTCCACCAGCGTCTTTCCCTGGTCCTTTCAGTCTGAAAGCTTCCCCTTGCCTTCGGTCGTTTGGAAGCGCGCAATGTCTAAAGGTTCTGGGGACTCCTCTCTTACCCCGGGATGATTTTTCACTCACGCAGTTTGAGTCTTTCCCGCACAAAGTCGATGACCTTCTGGGCAGTGGAAAGGGCAAGGTGGGCATCAGCTTCGGTGTAAGCTTGGGCGGGTATGCCTCCGGGAAGGCCATTGGGGTAGCGGGTAGGAATGTAGTACTTGTCAAGAGAGGAAGCGTCTTGGGCAATGCTGGCAAAATCAGGATCAATTTCCTGAGCATCCTTTGAAAGCTCTGCTAAGGAGTGCCCCCAGACGAAGTCGGCACCCAGG
Source organism: Candidatus Caldatribacterium sp. (assembly GCA_014359405.1). Classification (NCBI taxonomy): domain Bacteria; kingdom Pseudomonadati; phylum Atribacterota; class Atribacteria; order Atribacterales; family Candidatus Caldatribacteriaceae; genus Candidatus Caldatribacterium; species Candidatus Caldatribacterium oleiphilum. The sequence goes on along the minus strand of JACIZN010000012.1, from coordinate 22,606 downwards.
GAGTACAGAAAAGCTTTGAGTGCTTTCTCTGCGGCCTGCTGGGCCAGAAAACAGGCAAGATGGAAACGTCTCCCTTCGAAGAGGTATCGTGCATCGTCAAGGTCATGCTCTGCCTGAAGGAACCACCTTCTTCCCTCTTCAGCAGGATTCCTTTGCATAGAGGATTCTCCCTTCTCTGAGGGCTTGACGAACAAAGCTGCTTCTTTTCTCGAGTTCCTCCAGTTCTTCAGGCGTATAGACGAGAATATCCATACTAACCCTGGGAACAATGACGCGGTACAATTCATCAAGCCGTTCTAAAAAGGGTTTTTCGGTTTTCTCCACTACGATAAGGTCTATGTCACTCCTTGCGCCTATCTCTCCTCTCCCAAAGGAACCAAAGAGGATGATTTTCTCCACTCCCCTCTTCTTGAGGACGTCAACCGCCCTCTTGAGTTCTGCCTCAAGGAGTTCTCTTCGCTTTTCCCGGTTCAGCATTCGGTAGCCCATGCCCTTTTGCTATTGTAGCATAGCCTGGATTTGCTTTGCGGCTACGGATTGCATACCTTGCAGGGTTCATAACCTGCTTGTACTGCCTCTTCGCGTGAACTAAAGGGCACTTTGTTTCCTGGTGCTATCTTTTCAACCCATCGGCAATTCAATCGGTGGAATTTCTTGGTATTCCTGTTGCCAATGTACGCAATTGATTTTTGAAGAGATGCAGAATTCCTTTCCTCCACTTCCTGTTGGTATTTCCTGAAATATTCCTCGTACTTTACATTCGGCGGTACTATCGCAAGTTGGGCATAGCCTTCAAGAAGGGGTATAGCGTTGAGCATTTTTGCCCTTACTTCTTTGTCACTTACTTCGGTCGGTGGTGTCAGCCAAACATACGCCAGTAATCTTCCATCCCTGTCCCGTTTCTGCACATCGAGCTCCAACCATACATCCCTCTCAAGGAGTTTCGACTCTATGTAAGTTATGGCCTCTTTCTCGTACTGCTTTGTCTTTGCCGTGTCTTTGGGTATGTCTACGCCGATGAGCCAGAGTCTTTCCTGTCTGCCGTCTTCTAACTCCACATGGATCGCATCACCATTGATGACCTCGATGGCTCTGGCTTTTATGAGGTTCATCTCTTTGGAGGGTTCCACATCGGGTGAAGGAAAAGCTCCGTTGCAGAACAAGAGGAGTGCCAGCAGAATAAGAAGGACCAGCAGAAATCTCACTCCTAATCCCCTCCTTCTTTTTCTTTTGAAGGGCTTTGGTGGTCTGTTGCTATCAGAAGTTCTGTCGAAGGAGTAGGTCTCAAGGAGGGTCAATCGCTGGAAGCCCTGAAAAATCTGGTCGGGGCGAGCCGACTTGAACGGCCGACCCCCTGCTCCCAAGGCAGGTGCGCTTGCCAGGCTGCGCCACGCCCCGACAGGGACGATTATAACAGAGCTTTCCTTTCTTTTTCAAGGACTTGTGGGGACTTCTATCTTCTGAAGGAGGGTGATGATGTAATCTCGCTCGGGATGGTAGACAATCTCCTCAAGAACTCGGACGAATCTTCCCCGCTCGAGGAAAAGGTCGTGGATGATTTTTCCCGAGGGATAGAAGTGGACAAGAAGGAGATATCCCTCTGGACGAAGGTGCCGGAAGAACTTTTCCTCAAGGGAAAGGAGAATGCCCCTACCACCGAGGTAGTAGAGGACTTCAGAGGCAAGGATGAGGTCAAAGACCCCTTCAGGCTCGTCCCTGACGATGTCCAGTTTCCTGAGGGTAACCCGGTTACCGTACTTTTTGAGCCGTTTCCAGGCGCGTTCAAGAGCCGTTTGCGATATGTCGATACCTGTGACGTGTTTCCCTCTCTGGAGGAGGAGTTCCGTGAAGACTCCCTCACTTGTTCCCACTTCGAGGATAAAATGAGTATCTTCCGGGACAGCCTCAAGGGTCTTTTGATACTTCTCTTTCTCGTACGGGCTCTGGGTATAGTTCCAGGGGTCTTCTCTTTTGCGGTACAGTCCTTCAAAATGGGCTTCGCTGAAGAACCAGGGAAGGAAGGGAAGAGAAATCCGCCAGAGGAGATTGGCAAGGTAGGAGACCAAACGCCGTTTCCAGGAAACTGAAAGTCTCTTATCTCTTGTACCACTTCTCATTGCAAGGGTAGGGTATAATATTTCCAACTTCCCTTCAAGGGGGTGGGGACATGCGCTACCGGAAACTCGGATGGACGGACCTTGAGCTTTCAGTCATTGGGTTTGGGTCCTGGGCCCTTGGGGGTGGTGGCTGGCGGTACAGCTGGGGTCCTCAGGATGACCGGGAATCCATTGAAGCTATACACAGGGCAGTAGACCTTGGGGTGAACTGGATTGACACCGCGGCAGTGTACGGCCTTGGGCATTCCGAGGAAGTGGTCGGGCAGGCTATCCGGGGGCTTTCAAGGCGACCTATTATCGCCACGAAATGCGGACTTGTATGGGACGAGAAAGGGAACATTACGAATTGCCTCAAGCGGGAGAGCATTCGGAGAGAGGTTGAGGCAAGTCTCCGCCGCCTGAAGGTGGACGTCATCGACCTTTACCAGATTCACTGGCCCATTCCCGACGAGGATATTGAAGAGGCCTGGGAGGAGATGAGTCGCCTCGTTGAGGAAGGAAAAGTCCGCTACATAGGTGTATCGAACTTCAGCGTACCTCAGATGGAACGGATTGCCTCTATTCATCCTATTGCCTCGCTGCAACCCCCCTACAGCATGCTCCGACGGGACATCGAAAAAGAGATTCTCCCGTACTGTGGTGAGAAGAATATCGGGGTTATTGTGTACAGCCCCATGCAGAAAGGCCTCCTTACCGGGAAGGTTACGAAAGACTGGGTTGCAAGTCTTCCCCCTGATGACCACCGCCGGAACGACCCTATGTTCCAGGAGCCTCAACTCAGTCTCAATGTAGAGCTTGCCGAGAAGCTGCGGGAGATGGGGAAAAAGCACGGAAAAACTCCTGCTCAGGTTGCAGTTGCCTGGGTTCTCCGCCGAAAAGAGGTTACCTCGGCCATTGTCGGCATTCGCCGGCCTTCGCAGATTGAGGAAATCGTTCCTGCGGGAGACTGGGACCTTCCCGAAGAGGACATCCAGGCGGTTGAACGGTTCCTCGCCGAAAGGGAAGAGAAGCTCAAGGCTATTTCAGGATGAAAGGCGGGTGGAGGGTTCCACCCGCTCAGGAATCGTTTCCCTTCTTGCTCCTAAGGTACTCCAGGAAATCCCAATAGGGAAGGAGAGCCAGGGCAACGCAGTGGTCTGCTGCTCCGTAGTACAGGCGGATTTCGTTTGTTTCTTTGTCGATGATTGCTCCGGTGGGGAAGACAACTCCTGGTACATCTCCAAGGAGTTCATAGGGTTCCTGCGGGCTCATGATCCATTCTTCGGTTCGATGGAGAACCCTTGTCGGATTTTCAAGGTCAAGGAGAGCGGCTCCAATCCTGTAAAGGCTTCCTGAGGCTGTGTGGCGTACCCCATGGTAGAAGATGAGCCAACCATAGGGGGTTTCAAGGGGCGGGGTTCCGAGGCCTACTCGGTGCTGATCCCACCAGCCAGGGCGGACAGGAATGAGAATCTGGTGGTCTCCCCAGTGTCGAAGGTCGGGTGAAAAGGAAATCCAAATATGTGCCTCGCCTCGGATGATGGGGCGATGGATGAGAGCATACCGCTTTCCTCTACCGACTTTGAAAAGGCGAGGGAAGAGGGCTGCATCCTTATCCTCTGGGGGAAGAAGAGGGCCGTATTTTACGAATTCCTTAAAGTTTTCCGTAAGAGCAAGAGAAATAAGCGGTCCACCCTTGCTGAAGGCAACATAGGTGATGGCGTAGCATTTGTCCTCTTCGAGCCAGACGATGCGTGGATCCTCGAGTCCCCATTGTTCTTCAGTAAATTGCTCCTCAGGAAGGAGAGAAGGGGAGGGAGCAATTTCCCATTCGTCTTTCCCGTTGGGACTTGTGGCTACGGTAAGGTGCGAGAACCCCCGGCAGTCCTCCACGCGTACAAGGAGCAGGGTCTTTCCTTCGAATTCTACCGCACCAGGGTTAAAAACGGCATTCACCGGATATGGCCACTCCTCGGGAGTAAGGATAGGGTTTTTCTCGTACCGCCTGAGGAGCTGAGTTCGCCCGCAGAAGACGCGCTCCATCTTCTCACCTCCCGCTCAGGAATTTCTTCTCACACCAAGGCGCTCTCAAGGAGGAGAATGCTTAGGATAACGAAAAGGCATGATAGGGCAATCTTTGAAATGAGGATGTTCTTTCGCCCAAACTCCACCAGGGCTTTCGACTGGCTCCCGAAAAAGACGCTCAGGAAGACGGCGACAAGGGGAATGATGAAAAAGGCGTTGTAGAAGAGGAGGTATCCAAGGGCTTTGAGCCGGTACTCAGAAACTTCTTTGGCAATGTACATGATGGTGGGAAGGTACACCTGTCCGGTACAGCCGGCTTCAAGAATAGATACTGCAAAGCCACTGGCAATGGCGGCGGCAAAGAGTTTCCGTTTTGAGAAGCTCTCCTTGAGGTACTGGTTAATTTTGACCCGAAGGCTTTTGGGAAGGCCAAGGGTCATTCCCGTTTCCTTCCGCTCCCTCCGGTAGGTGATGACATCCCGAATACTGAAAAAGGCAAAGACAAGGAGCAACCCTGCCATTGCGGCGTACACAATTCGGGAGATGATTCGGTACGCCTCAAGAGTTTGCCAGATCTGGAAGAGCCCAAGCCCCAGAAGAAGGTAGGTCACGAACACGGCAGCAGTATAGGTAACACCGATTTCCACTATTCTCTGGCGGGAGTGTCCCAGGACAAAGAGAAGGTTCACCATGAAAACGATTGTTGCAAAGGCACAGGGGTTCAGGCCGTCGAGGAATCCCGCACCGGCGACAACCCAGGGTGTGAATCCCCGGAAGCGGGAGAACACGACTTCTTTGGGTTTTTCTGAGAGCTCGGGGAGAGGGGTGGCCTGTGGTTTCTTCAGGGTCTCTTCGATGAGTTGCTCAAGGAGGGCGTTGATTCTTTCGGGGTCTTCGGTGGCCACGTACCCGGCATTGGAGAATATCTCCACCGAGGTTTTCTCCTCCACCTTCCAGTACTCTTCAAGGAGAACGAGTTTCTCATAGTTCTTCGAGAAGGTGTAGTCGAGGTACACCACCTTGATTTTATCCGCGTACTTCTCAAAAACGGGAGGGGTAACCTTCTCCTTGAGTTCCCGACATACCGGACAGCGAGAGGAGTAGAAGAAGAGAAAGACTGGCCTCTCTTCAACGGTTACCGCTTCTTTGAAGTTTTCGGGAATTTTTTCTCTTTCTACGAAACGTATCCGGTTTGCAAAGGGGCTGAACTGCTCTTCAAGGAAAGCGCGGTTTTTCTCGGTACCCACAATGATGATGAGGTCAGGATTCTCCTCTTTGAGTTCTTCTAAGTAGCGCTCGAGCGAGAAAGAAGGGGAGTCGGTGACGAAGTTGAGGAACGTAACGGTGTGGTAGTTCTCGGTGAAGGAGAAAAGAGGCAGGAAATCACCGGAGACATCAGAAGCAACGATGGGGTAACCCTTCTCGGCAAGGCTTTCCAGGGTTTCCCTGTGTTCTGCAAGGTCCTCTGAAGAGGGAAGGAGAACGGTCTTTTCGGGAGTAGGGAGAACCTGAGCCCAGGTTGCAAAGGGAATTCCATGTTCTCCTAAGTCTGCAACGAGTGCCACTCCTTCCCCCACGGAGGGTACTTCTTTCCCTTTTCCAAGAAGGAGCACGTCATACGCAAGGGCAAAAGAGGGGAGAAGAACCACAAGGAGCACTAAAAGGGCAGTCTTTTTCAAATCTCTGCCTCCTTCCGCAGTTTCTTTCTCCAGGGGCAGTACACCCACCCCTTTTTCTACTACGAGAGGAGATTCCCCCTTGTTTCCCAGAGAACGGAATTCGGCGCTCAGGCTGAAAAGTTACGCTCCTTCGGGGAGGGGGAGCTTGTCGATGTCCGGTACCGTGCCGTCCTTAAGGCGGTAGAGCATCTCCCCGGCTCGAGGAACAAGAAGAACCCCCTCGTTTTCTCTGCCTGCGTATTCCTCGAGGTTAATGGTGCGAAAGTCAAGGTATCCGAGGTTAATTTTCCTGCAGATTTCTTCAGGGATTCCCGTGGCGAGGATGACCTCTATTCGGGGGTACTCTCTGCCGTTTACGTATTTCCCTATGCCTTTCACGTGGGTGGAGTGGGCGAGCACACCCCAGGGATAGTGTTTGTACTCCTCCCAGTGGGCAAGGAAAAAGTCCCTCGTGTGGTAGCCAATCTCAAGAAGGTACTTTCCGTGGGTTTTTGAAATTTCCCGAATGTGAGGAGCGTAGATAATGATTTTTCCCCCGTCGGCGACAACCGGCTCGAGCTTGTACATGCACTTTCCACCGACCCAGAGCTCGTTGTACATTTCGGGAGCTACGGAAAGCACGGTGTGGAAGGGCCGATCGACGTAAACGATGTTGACAACTGCCGAGAGGTCGGCAGCTTGCGACCAGGCTTCCTTCGGGTCCCCGAAAAATATCCCACAGGGGTCCTTTTCCTTCATGACCAAGCACAAAGCAAGGGTTGGCTTAGGGATGAATTCCGCCGCCCTGTTGAGAACTTCCCGCACGGGGGTATCCTTGGTGCCGATGATTTTGGGGTTTGTGATGAGCGCAGCAAGCCAGTGAAACTTGTCCGTGAGCTCAGGACCAGAAATCCCCGGGAAGAAGTACTTGTACCCTCCTGAGAAGCCCACAACCTCATGAGGAAACACGGGACCCATGATGAGGAGCTCGTCGTACTCGAGGATGCGTCGGTTCACGGTAACCGGAACGTCTTCGGCAACGAGTCCTCGGGAGATGGTTTGCATCTCTTCTTTCGATATGGTGCCCACGTGGATGAGCTCCTGAAGATCCTGGAAGAGATGGTTGTACACCGTAACGCCCCGCTCCTGGGCCTCCTGAAAGGTTACCCCGAGGTGGCGCTTGAGTTCCTCGTCGCTCATGGGGGGATGCGTGCCCAGGGCGATGAGGAAGTCAAGGCGCGCTGCCTTTGGTTTGATTTCTTCAAGGGCAACCTCAAAGAAAAGACGCACCGGAGCCGTACGGGTGTTGTCCGGGATGATGCCAAGAATTCTTTTGTTCTTCCACTCGTGCCTTGTGAGGGCTTCGTGAAAGTAGGCTTTCATCTCCTCTTGAGAAAATGTCCGCTCCGAACTCCCCTGGGAAAAGAGCATCATGGGGTATCCGCCTCCCACTCGATGTGGAACACTCCTTCCCTATCAACCCGCCGGAACGTGTGGGCTCCGAAGTAGTCGCGCTGAGCCTGGATGAGGTTAGCCGGAAGGAGGGCAGAGCGCCAGGAATCAAAGTACGCAAGGGCTGAAGAGAGCACAGAAAGAGGAACGCCGTATTCTACTCCAAGCGTACAGACTTTCCGAAGATCAGGGAGTTTCTCTGCAACGTCACTTCGGAACTCTTCTGTGGCAAAGAGTAAAGGCGCATCGGGGGTGGAGAGGGCTTTCTGAATTCTCTCAAGAAGGAGTGCCCTGAGGATGCACCCACCTTTCCATATGCGGGCAATTTCGGGAAGGTTCAGGTTGTACCCGAGGGTTTGACTTGCCTCCCTAAGGAGATGGAAGCCCTCAGAGAAAGCGGCAAGTTCCGCAAGGTAAAGGGCATTGGCTAAGGAATTGAAAGACTCCGAGGACCAGGAAAGTTTCGCTTGAGGGGAAGGAAGAAGGGAAGCGATTTGCACGCGTTCGTTTTTGAAAGAGGAGAGGCTTCGCGCCATGACCGATTGGGCAATGGTCGGGGTAGGAATGCCGAAATCCAGAGCTACCTGGGCGGTCCACTTCCCCGTTCCCTTCTGCTCGGCGGCATCGAGGATGCAGTCGACGAGAGGCCTTCCGGTTTCCGGGTCCCTGTAGCGGAGGACTTTCTCGGTGATTTCCACAAGGTACGAGTTCAGGAAGCTCAGGCGGTTGAATTTCTGAAATACCTCGGCGGCTTCTTCGGCTGAAAGCCCGAAGACCTTTCGCAGAATATCGTAGACTTCAGCAATGGCACCCATGAAGGCGTACTCGATGCCGTTGTGCACCATTTTGACGAAATGCCCACACGATCCGGGACCGAGGTACGTGCAGCAGGGTCCATCGGCGACCTGGGCTGCTGCCCGCTCGAGGATATCCCGGACAAGCTCGTACCCCTTTTTGTGCCCTCCCGGCATGAGCGAGGGCCCGTGGAGCGCTCCGTACTCGCCACCGCTTATGCCCATGCCAAGGAAAAGAAGTCCCCGGGACTCGGCCTCTTTGAGCCTTCTGTCCGTATCCCTGAAAAAGGAATTTCCTCCATCGATGACGAGGTCTCCTTCTTCAAGGAGAGGGAAAAGGGATTTCAGGAACTCATCCACTGCTTCGCCGGCTTTCACCATGAGAATGATTTTACGGGGTCGGCTGAGGGCAGCAACAAACTCAGAGAGATCGTAGGTTGGAAGTATCGGTTCGTTCTTTACCTTGGTTTCGTAGAACTCTCTAGTTCTTGCTGCGGTTCGGTTGAATACGGCAACCTTGAACCCCTTGCGGGCGATGTTGAGGGCAAGGTTCTGTCCCATTACGGCAAGACCAATGATACCCATGGCGCAAGAACCGGTCACTTTTGCACCTCCTTTGCTTTCCCGTATTATACCGCAGTTCACAGAGGGAAACGGATGAGCCCGAGGTCAAAAAGAATGGCAAGAATCACCGGCTGGTGAAAGAGGTAGATGACAAGGGAGTGCCGTCCAAGAAAAGCAAGGCCTCGTACAATGGGATTGGGGTCCGCAGGGAAAAAGAAGAGTCTCCTCCCGGAGGGATAGAGGAGATTCCCCGCAAAGATTCCAAGGAGCACAACCCCAAACCAGGGAAGGAGGGGGAAGTAGTCAAGGGTGTAGAAACGCGGGGGCTTGAAACCGAGCCAGAGAAGGAAAGAAAAGGGAAAGGACCGTCCGGATAGGGCGCTTCCCAGAAGGATACAGGCAAGACCCAAAGGAAGGCTCAGACTCGGTCGAAAAACCAGAGGGTAGGCGAGAACGGTCGATGTCCCAATGCAGTGGAGAACACCAAAGCGCACATAAGCCTCAGGAAGCGCAAGGTATGTAACGAGAGTGATGGCCATGCCGTAGGTGAAAAGGAGCGCTCCTCTCTTCAGGTACTTCAGGAAGGGTACTCTGCCGTGGACGCTCTTTTCTCGCGCAGAACTCAAGGTAAGGGAGAGTCCTGCAAGGCCAATGAAAATCGAAGCTCCAACAATCACATATCCTCGCCAGAAAGGGGAAAGAAGGTCCATCTTGAGGTTTCCAAAAAGCACAAGGTCAAAGAGCGTATGGTAGATGAGCATCATAACGATGGCACAGCCTCGGAGGGCATCAATTTCGGGGAACCTTTCTCTTTTTTTACGCACCGCCGTCACCTTCTGTATTCTACCAGAGTGGTATAATGAGGACATGCGGCGGACGAAAATCATCTGCACCCTCGGACCGGCCTCACAAAATCGCGAAACCCTGCGAGAGATGATTGCTGCAGGAATGGATGTGGCGCGCCTCAACTTCTCCCATGGTGATCATGCCTTCCATCGAGAGATGGTCCGCTTAGTGTGGGAGGTCTCTAAGGAACTCCAAAAACCCGTGGCCATCCTTGCCGACCTTCAGGGTGTCAAAATCCGTATCGGGGAAGTGGAAGGAGGCGCGACGGAACTTGCCCCCGGGTCATTCGTCACCGTAGCGCCTGGGGAGGGCCTCACGACCTCAACCTGCCTTTACGTTCGCTACGATGCCCTCCTTACGGACCTCAGGGTGGGGGACGAGATTCTCCTTGACGATGGTCTTTTGAGATTGCAGGTTGTGGAGAAATTCCCGGACCACCTCAGGGCGCAAGTTCTTGAGGGAGGAGTACTTCGGTCTCGGAAAGGGGTCCATTTCCCCAGGACCGAAACCACTGCCCGGACCTTCACCGAGAAGGACAGAGCCGACCTTGAGGTGGCACTACAGCTTGGGGTCGACTACGTAGCGGTGTCCTTTGTTCGGGATGCCGAGGACATAGAGCGGGTTCGGGAGTGGGCAAAAGCCAAAGGCCTTCTCCTTCCTCCCCTCATTGCCAAGGTGGAGCGAAAAGAGGCCCTCCAGCATGCAGCAGAAATCATTGAGGCCTCCGATGGGCTCATGGTCGCCCGGGGGGATCTTGGGGTTGAGGTCCCGGTGGAGATGATTCCCGTGTACCAGAAAATGCTCGTCCGGCTTGCAAAAGAGAGAGGAAAAATTGCCATTATCGCAACACAGATGCTTGAGTCCATGCGGGAGGTCCCTCATCCCACAAGGGCGGAGGTTACCGATATCGCCAATGCGATTCTTGATGGGGCCGATGCCCTCATGCTCTCAGCAGAAACTGCCATCGGAAAGTACCCGGTGCTTGCTACCCAGGTCGTGCACGCTGTCGCTTCCGCAACCGAGAACCACCTTGCCTCACGCATTCCCTCCTTCTACAGGCCCCAGGGGATTCTCCCCGAGGCCATTGTCTCCGGTGCCCTGCAGACTGCCTGCAGCGTTAACGCTCGAGCCCTTGTCGTTTTCACCCAGTCCGGGTTCACCGCCCGCATCCTTTCTTCTTTTCGTCCCGGGATGCCCGTTCTTGCCCTGACTCCGGATGAAGCCACATACCGGAGACTCTCCATTGTCTGGGGTGTACGGCCGGCACTCCTTGAAGCGCCTCACGAGGTAGAAAGCGTTACCCTCCTCAAGAGGGCCGAGGAACTCCTCCTCTCCTGGGGAATGGCCTCGCCCTCTGACCCTGTGGTCTTCGTTGCCAGCTCACCCTTTTTGGGCTACCGGAACCTCATAAGGCTCTACCGCTTAGGGGAGTCGTAATCCGTACTCCTTCCGGTACACGCGTCCGTTGGCCCATCGAATGAAACGGTACGGGTAGATTTCCGGCGGAGCGCTCACCTCATCAAGGAGCCGGACGTCTTCCTCTTCGAGCCTCCACCCGATGCATCCGAGGTTATCCTCAAGTTGCCCAAGTGTTCGAGCTCCCAGTATGGGAATGACGTCCTTTTTGGTGAGGAGCCAATTGAGGGCAATCTGGGATACCGTTTTCCCATATTTTTGGGCAAGGTTTCCAAGGGTTTCAAGGATTCGGAAGTTCTTTTCCGTTGCCCTTCTATCCCAGGCTTCTTCCCAGTCCTTTTCAGCACGGGCAATGCGTCCTTCCTGAGGGAGACTCCCAGGTTTGTACTTTCCCGTGAGGAACCCCCCACCAAGAGGTCCCCAGGCCATGATGCTCAATCCCGCGTCATAGCAGGCAGGTATGACCTCCATTTCTATGTTTCGCTCGACAAGGCTGTACTGCATCTGGGCTGAGACTGGGCGTGGGTATCCCCACTTCTCACACAGGGCAACGGTTTTGGTGATTTGCCAGCCGGTGTAGTTTGAAACTCCCACGTATCGGACGTACCCTTTCTCAACAAGATGCGCAAGGGTGGCGAAGGTCTCCTCGAGGGGTGTGATGCTGTCAAAGCAGTGGATTTGGTAGAGGTCGATGTAGTCGGTTTGCAAGCGCTTCAGGCTCTCTTCCACGGCCCTCATGATGTGCTTTCGGCTTGCTCCGCAATCGTAGATGCCGTCACCCATCCGGAAAAAGACCTTGGTGGCCAGAACAACATTCTCCCTTTTCCCCTTGAGGGCGCGCCCGAGGATGCTCTCGGAAATGCCCTGGCTGTACACGTTGGCGGTATCGATGAAATTCCCTCCTGCTTCAAGGTACCGCTCGAGAATACGCACCGATTCATCCTCGGGGGTTTCCCGACCGAAGGTCATCGTACCGAGGGAAACCTCCGACACGAGAAGGCCGCTTTTTCCAAGAACCACATACCGCATCCTTATCCCTCCTTCTTGAATTCCCTGATTGTCCCGCGCGCAAGTTCCGCCTCAAGGAACATCTGTGCTTTCTCCTCCTCGTCTTTCGGAATTGAGAAGGCGACCACTCCTTTTTCGCGGTCAAGAATTGCCTTTTCTTTACTCCTCAAAAGGCCAAAGAGACGGTACACGAAAAGATCGAAAGAATCCATCGCAGGTACCACCATGAATCGTACCTCCGGGATGTACGGGGTACGCCCTGAGATTTCGAGGACTTTTTCGGCTACTTCTCCGTACGCCTCAATGAGTCCTCGAATGCCCAGCTTCTTCCCCCCAAAGTACCGGGCAACGACCACCAGGGTGTTGGTAACCGCAAAACGCCGAAGGGCTCCAAGAACCGGCCGGCCGGCGCTTCCCCTTGGTTCCCCACCGTCTGAGGCGAACTCCTCCTTTCCCTCTGGGCCAAGGCGGAAAGCGTAGACATAGTGGGTGGCCTGAGGGAAGAGCTTAACGGCCTCTTTGAGCTTTTCTCTGGTCTCTTCAAAAGAGCTCAGGCGAAAACTCATGGCCACAAAACGAGAACGTTCCCGTACGAGTTCGAAGACCTTTTCGTTCTGAATGGTGTACGCTTTACTCTCCGACACGGTTCAGGATTTCTCGGATTTCCGAGAGGACTTCAAGAACCTCTTTTGGGTCCCCCCTCATGGGCTCAAGGGAAGAGGAGGCGGCACGCTCAAGAAGACTTTCAACCTCAAGCCCCCGCTTGAGGTACTCTGCGGCTTTTCCCTTTTCTCCCCTTGCAAGGAGGAACTCTCCAACCGCTTTCGAAACCCTTTCTCCCCTTGCAAGGAGGAACTCTCCAACCGCTTTCGAAACCCTTGCAAAGGTCAGGTACGGTTGGGCATCGAAGGGGTTTTGCTCTATGGCATGTCTTAAAAGGCTAAAAGCTTCCTCAAAACTCCCTCGCTCGGCGTAGAGCACTCCGAGGTGTTCCAAGGTGGCTGCACTTTGGGGTGCAAGGCGCAGGGCTTTTTCTCCTTCCTCAATACTCCACTTCCTGAGGACTGGGTCACGCTCTCTGAGGAACCTTTCCCGCAGGGCTGCGCTCAGGGCTCTGCGGAGATCCGGGTCCCATGGTTCAAAGCGCAGGGCTTTTTCGTAAAAAGCGGTTGCAGTTGTCCAGTCTCCCTGCTGTGCAGCGTAGTCTCCAA
>JACIZN010000012.1:2228-9528 GCA_014359405.1 Candidatus Caldatribacterium sp. | reverse complement strand
GTGAAAAGCAGAGGAGGGATGCGAAGAGAAGAAACGTTTTCCTTTCGCCCCAGAAACACCTGGGTAGCACAGGCCACAAAGAACCACACGGCGAGCTGGTACGCACCGAGGTTGAAGTCAACGTCGACGAATCCATGGAGGAAGGCAAGAAGAAGGAGAGCAAGGAGAATTCCCGCAAGAGGAGAGGATTCCTTCCAGAGTTTTACGAAAAGCCCTCGGAAGAGGAAGTAGAGGAAAACCCCAAAGATAAGGATACCAAAGATTCCTCCTTCGATGAGAATCTGGAGGTAAAAGTTGTGCGTACTCCGGGTGAAGTAGGGGAAGGACCGGACCGAGTAGTACAGGGCCTCCCATCCCCCTCCGCCCCAGCCGCACAAGGGGCGCTCGGCGAAGAGCTTCAGACCATCCCGGTAGAACACAAGGCGCTCCCAGACGTTTCGGGTCCGGAGGCTGATATCAATGAGACGCTCTGCCTGCCGCCCGAGAAACCCAAGATGAACGGCAGAGAGAAAGAGCGCAGAGGCAGCAACAAAAAAGGTGCCCGCAAAGAGGGCAAACTTCCGTCTTGAAAGAGAAGCCACCCAGGTTTCAAGGGAAAGGAGGGCTCTGCGCAGGGCAAGGGAAAGAAATCCTCCCGCGAGGGAAAGACCGAAGAAGAAAAGGGGCTTTCCCGAAGCCAGAAAGCGCTCTAAGAAGGGGATAAGGGCAAAAAAGACCGGGACTATGGAGAGAAGGCTTGCCAGGAGGTTTCCTCGAGCATTTTGAGGGAGAATGAAAAGGGACACGAAAAGTACCAGAGCCACAACGAGCATCCCTCCACGGGAGTAGGTGAAGAAGAGTCCTTCAAGGACAAGAAAGGCGAAAAAGAACGCAAGGTTCTTCTTCCAGGTTTCCTCCTCGGGAAGGAGGACGACCCCAAGGAGGGCAAGGAATCCCATCCCAAAGTACGCTGAAGCGGTGTTCGGGTACTGGAGGGTGGCGTGGAGTCTTCCTCCCACAAACATTTCGAAGAAGGACATCCCAAGAGTTCCAGAATTTCCCTGCAGCCCTCCAAAGGCCTGGATAAGTCCAAGGATTACAAGGATAACGTTATTTGCTCCAAAAAGGAGGAAAAAGGTACCAAAGGGAAGAGGAATCTCCACGGAGGACAAAAGGAGAAAGAAGAGCACGTAGGTACCCCAGTTGACGAATTCCTGGTGGGCAAGACCGTGGTGGGCAGCGAAAAAGACGTTGAGCCCGTAGAGGAGGACGAAAAAGAAAAGGAAGAGGGAAAAACGGGGGACTTCAAGGGAAAAGCGGCGCACCAGGCGAAGAATCCCAAGGAGAATTCCGACGACGCAAATTACAAGAAGGAAAGGGTACCGTTCCAGGCGAAAGTAGAGACCCCGGTAGTAAGGTGCAAGGAGGGTCAAAAGGAAAAGGACCCCAAAGAGGATTTGCTCGAGGATAGAAAGTTCCTTGGGAGGTGGAGCGGTCTTTTTTTCTTTCTTTTTTGCCTTTGAAGCCATGATTTTTTCGCCCTCGGAGACTATGATACCACATGGGTTGTCCTTTTTGCTCTGGCTGAGCTTTTTGCGACCGAGGTTCATTGCCCGGGGGAACCCAGGAAGGTGGCCTTGATTACGGTGGCCAATAAGCTCCCGCAGCAGATCTTTGCCATCTTAAAGAGTAGGGTTCCCTATGACCCCTATTACTTGAGGGAAGAAAAAGGAATCTTGCCCTTCAGGGGACTTGATTTTTGACACAAAACATTGCGAAACCCCGTTTTTTCTCACTTGGTGAAGTAATCTGAGACTGCTTCGTCGCTTTGCTCCTCGCAGTGACGGGGAAAGAAATCCTTGCAAGTGACGTTTCTGTTCCGTTGCTGCAAGCGAGGCGATCTGAGATTGCTTCACAGGCGAAATAGCGAGTTCGCGTTAATATACATGATGCGGTGGGGGAGACTGCTTCAGAAGCGAAACCACGACCTCGCGGTGACCATTGGACGTCGTGGGCAAAAATTTACCCTCAGGTTATTGACAGACAAATTGTGCTTTTGTAATAATTACAGTAGCTTATATTGAAAACGTTTTTACGAACACGTTACTCATTCCGTTCTCTCTAAAGGAGGGGATGTCCTTGGGCAAAGCAAAGATTTCCATCGGAAGCTGGGCCTACGCTATCGGTCCCTACGCGAGTCACCCGGTACCCCTTGATGAAGTCATCATGCGCCTCTCAGAGCTTGGCTTTGATGGCATTGAGCTTGGAGGTTTCAAGCCCCACGCCCATCCTGACCTTTACCCCACAAAGGAAGACCGTAAAAAACTCCTTGGACTCCTTGAAAAGTACCGCCTTGGAGTCAGTGCGTACGTAGCGGATCTCTGGAGTTTCCCTTTCGCAAGTGGTGATCCCAAAATCGTTCAGGCCTATGAGGACATGTTCGACCGTTCCCTCGAGTTCTGTGCAGATTGCGGTTTCACCAAAATCCGTGTGGACACCGTAACCGGTACACCTTTTCCAAAGGACTGGGACTACAAGGAGACCTGGGAGCGGGTTGTGGCGATGTTCCGGAAATGTGCGGATAAAGCCAAGGACGTAGGTGTCATGGTGGTCTGGGAGTTTGAACCGGGATTCATCTTCAACAAACCCAGCGAGATAAGGAAAATGCATGATGATGTGAACCGGGAGAATTTCAAGGTTCTCCTTGATACGAGTCACGCCCAAATGTGCGCTGTTGTTGGGGCAAAGCAGACCGAGCCCAAGGAGACCCTCCCTGGTGGCATTCTTGAGCTTGTGGAGATGCTTCGGGGCCGTATCGGCCATGTGCACCTCATAGATTCCGACAATACCCTGCACGACGATGAGACGAGCACTCATGCTCCCTTTGGGACCGGGTATGTCGACTTTGAGAAGGTCATTCCGGCAATTGTGGCAAGTGGCTACACTTCAGATTGGTGGTGCATTGATCTCTGCTTCTGGCCCAACGCCTGGGATATCACTGCCGATTCCATTCGATTCCTGCGGGATCTCTTTGCCAGGCTTGGCATGGCATAAGGAGGGAGACCATGGTTCCCAAAACGATGAAGGCCTGGGTATTCTACGAACCGGAGGTCATGAAGTTCGAGGAAGTCCCGGTTCCAGAAATTGCCGATGATGAGCTCCTCATTCGAGTCCGTGCCTGCGGCATTTGTGGGTCCGATGTGGCGTACTACTGGGGCCTTTCCCCCCTTGAGACGCCAACAGGCAAGGGACCCCTCATTCTGGGACATGAATTCTCCGGTGAAGTGGTCAGAGTGGGGAAGGTTCCGGCAGAGCGAAAACTCTTCTCGGTGGGCGATCGGGTAACAGTGAATCCGGTGCAGTACTGCAACGCCTGTGAAGTGTGCTACCGGGGGTTCGTCAACCTCTGCGAGAATAAGAAAGTCCTTGGGGTCTCGACAAATGGCGCCTTTGCCGAGTACGTTGCCTCTCACTATACTCATGTGTACAAGCTTCCTGATAATGTCTCCTTCAAAGCCGGGGCTTTCGTGGAACCCCTTGCCAATGCCGTGTACGGGGTGAAGAACCTCCAGGTTGGCTTTGGAAATACCGTGGTGGTCTTTGGTCCTGGAGCTATCGGTCTTTCCGTTGTGGCCCTGGTCAAGCGCAGCGGCGCAGGTAGAGTCATCCTTGTCGGTACCCAGGATTTCCGGCTCCAGGTGGGGAAGGAAATGGGAGCCGATGAGCTCATAAACGTCCGGGATACCTCTTCGCCCTACTACACCTCGAATGTCGTCGAGCGCATTGCGGAGCTCACGGGAGGACGGATGGCGGATCGGGTCATCGTGGTGACCGGAAGCAAAGAGGCGATGCAGCTTGCTCTTGAAGTTTCTGGACGCCGTTCGAACATCGTGTACTTCGGTCTTCCCGGGGCAAAAGACGTCATTGAGGTTCCTGCCCTTTCATCCATCTTCTGGGATAAGAATATTCGCTTCTCCTGGCTTGCGCCTTTCACCTGGGTTGAGGCCATCCAGAGTATCGCCGGAGGCCTTGTGGATGCAGAGCGTCTTGTGACCCATACCTTCTCTCTTGAGAAACTCATGGAAGGCCTGCAGGTTGCCCGGGAGAAGAAGGGGAATCCCTTGAAGGTTATGGTAGTCATGGAGTAGAAGTTTGAGAAACGCCTTGAGTGAGATCCCATGAGGCAGAGAACGCATCGGGTAACCATGAAAGACGTAGCGAAAGAGGCAGGAGTGGCTCTCTCGACGGTGTCGCGCTTTCTCAATGGTACGGCTCCGGTTTCCCCCAGGACCCAGCAGAAGATTCTTGAAGCCATCAAGCGGCTGAACTACCGTCCGGACCTCACGGCCCGAAACCTCAAAAGACGCCAGACAAAAACCCTGGGCCTTTTCGTCCCGGACATTACAAATCCCTTCTACGCGGAGCTTGCCCGGGGTGTTGCGGATGTGGCCAGGGAGTCCGGATACAGCGTCATCCTCTATGCGACTTCTTACGAGAGGGACCTTGAAGAGGATTTTGTGGAGCTCGTGGAGCAGCACCAGGTGGATGGGGTGGTCATCTCGTACAGCTTCATTAACGAACGCCTCTGGAGACGTCTTGAGGAAAGCGGTGCTCCTGCAGTCCTTGTCGATGTGTACCCCGTGAGTAGCCGGTGGCCCTCCGTGGTTGTGGACAACGAGAAAGGAATCGAGAAAGCCCTGTCCTACCTTGTATCCTTGGGACATACCGAAATCGGTTACCTGAGTGAGCCTCCATACGTTCTATCCCTTGTGAAGAGGCAGCGGGCTTTTCTGAACTTCATACGACGGAAAGGGTTGTCCATCCGGGATGAGTGGGTTCTTGTGGAGAAGACCCAGAGGAACCGGGTGGAGATTGGCTTTGCTCTGGGGAAAAAGCTCCTTGAGGCTCCAAGGCTTCCCACGGCAGTTGTGGCAAGTTCTGACCTTGTGGCCGTTGGAACGCTCAAGGCTTTTTTGAGTTCGGGAGTTCGCGTTCCCGAGGATATATCGGTTGTGGGTTTTGACGATATTCTCTTAGCTTCCTACGTCCATCCGTCGCTCACGACCGTGCGTCAGCCGAAGTACGAGATGGGTAGAACTGGAGTGGAGTATCTGCTACAATTTTTACAGGGAAAGAGAGAGTGTCCTCCGCTGACGCTTATTGAGCCTATCCTTGTGGAACGCGATTCCTGTCGAGGGAGGGGGTGAGAGAAGACAGGAATTCCACGGTTTCTGTTCTTCGAGAGCCTTCTTGAGCGAACAATTCCTTGAAAGGAGGGTATAGGCATGAAGAGGATCATTTTTGGAGTGCTCGTTGTGTTCCTTCTTGGACTTGTCCTTGGAGGGGTAGCCCTTGCAGAGGAAGAGGTTACCCTCACCATCACCTGGGCAGCCTGGGCTCCAATGGACACCCTCATTGCTCTGGCGGAAGACTTCACCGCAAAAACCGGAATCAAGGTAAAAGGTGACCCGGTTCCCTGGCCGCAGTACCACGATAAGGTCTTTACGGAGTTTGCCTCAGGGAAAACGAGCTTCGACATCGTCCTTCCCGATTCCCAGTGGCTCGGTGAAGCCGTCGTCGGAGGGCATCTCCTCGACATCACCGACTGGTTTAACGAGCACGTAAAGAAAGAGGATTTCTACGAGACCTTTATCAAATCCTTCTGTGAGTACCCTGACGGGAGCGGCCGCTACTACGGTGTTCCTGCTTTGGGAGACTTCTTCGGAATGTGCTACCGCACTGACCTCTTCAATGACCCCGAGGAGCAGAAGGCTTTCCGGGAGAAGTACGGATACGCCCTGAAAGTTCCCGAAACCTGGAGCGAGCTCAAGGACATTGCCGAGTTCTTCACCCGTCCGGAGAAGAACCTCTACGGAGTCGCGCTGTGGCACGCCCCGATTCCGACGGCAGGACTCACCGATGAGTTCCTTGCGGTCTTCTGGTCCTTTGGGGCAGAGCTCTGGGACCCGGTGACCAAGCGGGTCAAAGGGTACCTGAATAGTGAGGAAGGAAAGGCTGCTGCCCGGTACTGGGTCGATATCTACAAGTACTGTCCTCCGGGTTCGGCAAACTACAGCATGGACGAGGCCAATACCGCCATGCAGCAGGGACTTGTGGCCATGATGGGAACCTACCTCGCATTCTATCCAGGCCTTGTGGACCCCAACCTCTCCCTTGTTTGGGATAAGGTGGACTTCTTCCCGACTCCACGGGAGAAGGAGTGGTACGTCCAGCTCGGTGGTCAGGGTATGTCCATTTCCGCCTACACACCCTACAAGAAGGAAGCCCTTATGTTCCTTGAGTGGTGGCTCTCCCCGGAGACCCAGTGGAAGTGGGCTCAGGCTGGAATGTTCAGCTGCATGAAGCCCATTGTTGAGGACGATAAGTACCTCGAGTACGCTCTAGTGAACAAGGTTGCCCGTGTGAGCTACCCGCACCTTAAGGACTACTGGGAGATTCCCGAGTACAACGAGATGGGCACGGTCATGGCAGAGATTCTCAACGCTGCAATCCTCGGCAAGTACACTCCAGAAGAGGCCATGGACCTCATTGCTGAAAAACACGAGGAAATTCTCGAGCGAGCCGGCTACTACCGCTGAAAACCTGCTGCCCCCCTCTCGGGGGGCAGCTTCTTGAAAAGGGAGGGAGAGCTGAGTGGATGTTCGCAGTACCTGGGCAAATCGTGTGACCGATCGGGGGATGCTCTACCTCTTTCTCCTCCCCACCTTTGGCCTCTTGCTCTTTCTTGTCATTTTCCCTCTCATCTGGTCGCTGTACCTGAGCTTCTGTGAGTACTCGGCAAATGCGGCAAATCCCCCGGTGTTCATAGGTATAGAGAACTACAGTTCCCTTTTCCGGGAAAAAGAAGTCTGGGACCGTTTCGTCACCACCGGGAAGTTCGTCCTTCTTGCGGTGGCCGTTGAGTTCTTCCTTGGGTTTGGCATTGCCATGCTTTTGAACCGGGAGTTCTATGGGAGAGGGCTTTTGACGACCCTTTTTATCCTCCCCATGATGTTTTCTCCTGCCGTCATCGGGAAATTCTTCCGTTTCATGATGGACACGAACTGGGGCATCATCAATTACATTCTTGGGAGGCTTTTTGGTCTTCCTAAAATTGCCTGGACGACGAGTTACGAGTACGCTTTGTACTCTCTCGTCATCACTGACGTCTGGATATGGACGCCTTTCATCGTCCTTCTGAGCCTTGCAGGGCTCTCGAGTGTCCCCAAGTACCTCTACGAAGCGGCAGATGTCGACCGGGCTTCAGGGTGGTTCAAATTCCGCTACATCACCCTTCCGTACGTTGCTCCCATTCTCATAC
>JACIZN010000012.1:0-2218 GCA_014359405.1 Candidatus Caldatribacterium sp. | reverse complement strand
TTCTCATACTCGCTGTCCTTTTCCGGACCATGGACGCCTTCCGTTTCTTCGACGTGGTGTACGTACTGACCGAAGGAGGGCCGGGATACGCCACGCAAATCATCCCCTTCTACATCTACAAACTCGCCTTCTCCTTCTGGAGGACGGGCAGGTCCTGCGCCTTAGCGTATGTCCTCCTCATCATTATCATCGCCCTGAGTAACATCTACATCACCTACTTGAACCGCCTGCGGAGAGCGTGAGGGGTGAGAGAGATGAACGAGTTCCAGAGAAGGGCAACGAAGAATCGGGTCATTGTTGTGGTTCTTGTTGTTCTCCTTTGCATTTACCTTTTTCCGCTGTACTGGATGTTCTCCACGGCCACAAAGAGCAAGGTCGAGGCCTTTGCACTGCCCCCCAAATGGGTCTGGCGCCCCCAAATCGATAACTTTCGGAATATTTTCTACGTCGGTGCGGGAGGAGCCTTAGGAACGGTCCGGGGTATCGAGCTGAAGCCCAAGCCTTCTGCCTTCTTGCGACAGCTCGGTAACAGCATCATCGTCTCTTTCGTGAGCACTCTCCTTGCCACCTTTTTAGGAGCCCTCTCCGGGTATGTCTTCTCAAGGATGCGGGTGCGGGGGAAGGACGACCTTCTCTTCGTTATCCTGAGTAGCCGCATGCTCCCTCCGGTGGTCATTGCCATTCCCCTTGTCATGATGTACCGGGCCCTGGGGCTTTTCGATACCCGCTTTGGGCTCATCATCATGTACACGGTGTTCAACCTTGCCTTTGCGGTCTGGATGATGCGGAGCTTCGTTGACGACATCCCCCGGGAGTACGAGGAGGCAGCCCTTGTCGATGGGTACTCCCGTTTCCAGGCCTTCTTCAAGTTCATCTTCCCCGAAATGCGGGTGGGCATGGTGGCCACGGCCATTTTCAGCCTCATCATGACCTGGAACGAGTTCACCTTTTCGCTCCTTCTCACCGGAGAACGGGCCCGCACCGCCGTTCCCTCGATTGCCCATTCCCTTGGGACTGCGGGAGTGAACTGGGGCCACATCGCTGCAGGGTCATTCCTCATGGTCCTTCCGGTTGTGGTTTTCACGTTCCTTCTTGGAGGAAACCTTATCCGGGGCTTCACCTTTGGAGCCATAAAGGAGTAGATGGGTATGAAGTTCTTAGCGCGTATGAAGAGATTCATGGAGCCTCTCTCCATCGTGCTCATCATTTTTGGCATTTTCAGCCTCTGCCAGCCCTTCACCTTTTTCCTCTACCACTATGGATTCGCCTTCCTCAGTGTGGGGACGGGGCTCTACATCCTTTTCTCCCACATCCCCTCTCTTGAGGACCTCCTTGGGGAAAAGGAGGCGTAGCGATGTCGTCTGTCCGGGTGGAAAAGCTCTACAAGCGCTTTGGACACGTGGAGGCGGTCAAGGGAATTTCCTTCGAGGTCAAGGAGGGAGAATTTGTGGTCCTCCTTGGCCCTTCAGGATGTGGGAAGACAACGACTCTGCGGTGCATTGCGGGGCTCGAGCAACCTGACGCGGGAAAGATTTACTTTGACGATGAAGACGTGACACCCTTAAGCCCTGCAGCCCGAAACATTGCCTTTGTTTTCCAGCTCTACGCCCTTTACCCGCACCTCACCGCTTACGATAACATCGCCTTTCCCCTTCGGGCCGAAGGCCTCCCGAAACCCGAAATCGAGAAGAGGGTTTCTGAGGTTGTGCGACTCTTGCAGATTGAGGATATTCTCCACCTCAAACCCCGCAAGCTCACAAGTGGCCAGAAACAACGGGTGGCCCTTGCTCGGGCAATTGTCCGCCGCCCCCGGGTTTTCCTCCTTGATGAGCCCCTCTCTAACATCGATGCGAAACTCCGGGAAGCCACCCGAGCAGAGCTCAAGAAACTCCAGCGCTCCCTCAAGGCCACAACCATCTACGTCACCCACGACCAGGTTGAAGCCATGACCATGGCGGACAAAATCGTGGTCATGAACTTTGGAGATATCCAGCAGATTGGCTCGCCTCATGAGGTCTACCACTATCCTGCGAATCTCTTCGTGGCCCGCTTTATAGGGAGCCCGGGAATGAACTTTATCCCCGGCAAGGTCGAGGAAAGAGGTGGGAAACTCGGCATCGCGGTGAACGATGCGTACTTCCTTCCCCTTTCTGAGGAACAGGAAGCCGCTTTAGTACGCCTTTCCCCTCCGGTGCACCAGGTAGTCCTTGGAGTACGC
>JACIZN010000011.1:23879-24157 GCA_014359405.1 Candidatus Caldatribacterium sp. | reverse complement strand
TTGATGCACGCCTACGGATGAAAGCCCTGCTGGCATGTGCCCTCCATGATATTGGCAAAGTCACGGTGGATTTTCAGGAGTACATCCGGGGTAAGCGCGGTAAAGCGTATCCCCATGCCTTAGCATCCATGCCCTTTGCGCTGGTGACAGAAATCCTCCTCGGACGACGATGTCGCTGGCAGCAGCATGACCTGAGCGCTACAGCGGCGGTATTGACCCACCATTCGCCGTTGGGGCCCGAACTGTACAAAGGCTACGCCATACCAGCGTTTCACCCT
>JACIZN010000011.1:9928-23869 GCA_014359405.1 Candidatus Caldatribacterium sp. | reverse complement strand
GAAATTACTCCAACGCGTTGGGATGGAGGAATTGCCGACATGCATGGAACTTCTAAAATCTGTGCAGTTTCTGCTAAAAGAATCGCCGGCGGCGATGCTGGACGATAGGAGAGTGACTCCAGGCAAAACGCTGCGAGGCATTTTCCAGAACCTACACCCATATGAGTTTGCCCAAGTTAAAGCCGTGCTCCATCTGGCGGACTGGCTGGTTTCAGCTAAGGAGCCCGACTCCTCCACGCTATTCTTGGATGGTGGAAAATCAAAGATTGAGTCAAATATTCGTCAGCGCGAAGCAGAAAGCGGGTTCTTGCTTCATGACTTTCAACGACGCGCCGCCGCAAGCCCTGCCGATGTGCTGTGGCTTCGAGCCCCCACCGGTACAGGCAAGACCGAAGCACTACTTCTCTGGGCAGGCGACACGGAGCGCCTACTTTACCTCCTACCCACGCAAGCCACCGTGAATGCGATGTGGAAGCGGCTGCGTCGAATTTATGGCGATGGCCGCGTAGCACTGGCACATGGACGGGCAAGCTATATGTTACGCAGGGAGTCGGACGAGGATCCGCTGGATACGCGCCTGTTTGGTTCGGTCTTTGCCAAACCTGCGACGGTGGCAACACTGGACCAGTACCTTTTGGCGCACCTCAACGGTCGCCATTGGGAAGAGCGCCGGAGCCTTTCGCAGCGGGCGGCACTCATTTTGGACGAAATCCATGCTTATGAGCCCTATACACTAGGACTTCTGGTTGAAGCTCTGGAACGAGAAATGCCTTCCCGGCTCGCGCTGGCAAGCGCCACGCTCCCACCTGCGCTATTGGCCCTTTTCCCTAAGGGTGAGCTCATTGAGGCCGAGGACCCATTGTGGCGACGCGCCCGCCATCGCTTGGTGCTTCAAGATGGCTCGGTGCAAGAGGGCTTGCCGGCAGCCATTGCCTATGCTCGCGAAGGCAAGACGGTACTCATTGTTGCCAATACTATTGGCGATGCCCAATCGCTTTACCGGACGCTTCGGGATGAGTTCGGTTGGGAACGCCGCTATTTGCTGCATGCCCGCTTCATCTTCCGTGATCGGCAGGCCAAAGAGGCACAGGTGGAGAAGCCTCGGTCTGGTACGATTTTCATTGCCACGCAGGTGGTTGAGGTTAGCCTCGACATCTCCTATGATGTGCTGATGACCGAAGTCGCGCCTATTGATGCCTTAGTGCAACGCATGGGGCGAGTAAATCGTCGTGGCGAAAAATCCTTGGCTCCAGTCGTTGTGTATCGCCAGTGGTCCAAGGGTACCCAAAGGGTCTATGGCAGAGAGATACTCGAGTTGAGCCTAAGACTTTTGGAAAGTCTGCCAGAAACGCCAACTGACCGTGAGCTTGCTGACGCTACTTATAAGCTCTATGATCACGTGATGGCTTCGGAAGAGTGGAAGCGAGAGTTTCAGGAAGGACGCCAAACGTTGAAGGAAGTGCAACAAATCTTGGGTTGCTACACTATTAACCTCTCGGATGAAGATATGCGAGAACGTTTCACCGCCCGCCGAGGTCAAGTATCGGTGGAGGTGTTGCCTGCCACATTTGTGCAGGAAGCTTACGAACTAAAACAGCGTGGGGAAGGTTGGCGGTTGCCGGAATTATTGGTTCCTGTGCCGGTATATTGGCTAAGACGGAGCGATTTCTTCACACCTATAGAAGATTTGCGCTGTATTCAGACATCGCTGGAATACAGCTCGGAGCTAGGGTTGATTGCACCCACGATGGAGCAAACAGTAGTTGGATATGACTTCATTGATTAACGCTGCAGGCTTCACAAGCTTGGGTCGGCATGCATCGGATTGACCACTTCGAAATGCAAGGAGTACTGTATTACCCTTTTCGTCGGGAGTGAATTGTCGGTGTCTTACACCCAACCCTTAGCCAAATCGGGTGAGCTAGTGATTACGTTATCTGAGCATTCCCGTCAAGTTGCCATTTATATCCGTGCTGTAGCAGAAGCATACTGGGATCACTGGTGTCGCCTGATTGGTCATAAACAGGCAGAGCGGTTTCGGGTAAGTCTTTACTGTTGCTGCCCTTGCTCACGACTTAGGTAAAATCGGAGCATTGCGGGGTAGGAGCGATTTAGATGTGCGTGCTTATAGCCACGCAGGCGGTGGAAGTTTCACTAGATGTGAGTTTTGATACCATCTTTACGGAAGTTGCTCCCGTTGACGACTTACTGCAGCGCTTTGGGCGAGTGAATCGTTATGGTGAGCATCCTGAAGGTGTTGAAGTCCATGTGGCACGGGTGTTTGATGCTGAGCGACTGCGGTACGTTTATGAGTTGGAGCGCTTGCAAGCTACTCTGGAGAGTGCTCCTTCTGACGGTGAGCGATTAACGATGGAAATCGCTACTGAATGGGTGCGGCAAGTATATAGGGATGGTTGGACAACCAGGGAACGCAGGCGGTTTGAACAAGCGAGAAGTGCTTTTCGGAATGTTCTTCAAGCCCTGCGTCCACTGAATCATGTACCTGAAGGCGAAGAGCAATTCTGCAACATGTTTCAAAGCAGCGAAGTGTTGCCCTACTGTCTTTGTACGGAGTATAGAACGCATTGTGCTGCAAGGCAGTATCTGTTAGCAACGCAACTGCTGGTGCCCATCCCATCCGGTACTTTCTGGATGCTGAAAAGTGCGGGTAGACTTACACTCCTTGAGGACGGCACGATTTTGGCAGATGTTACGTATGACCCTGAATTAGGTTTGTTGCCTGGAGAAGTTGATTTGGACGCCACACTTATTTGAGAGCATCGAGAGTGGGAAGGTGAGTGGGTATAAGGGACTAAGGCTTATCCCTTGATGCGAGAGGTACACCTCTATGTCACAACCAGTTATTGGTAGCTTTGTTCACGCGTATCTTATTTGCTCCCGTAAAGTTTGGCTCATGTCCCATCAAATATGCCCGGACGAAAGCCATGAACTCCTTCGGATTGGGAGACTCGTTCAAGATCAGGCCTATGCCCGCGAGCACAAAGAGGTTCGCATTGAGCATTTGGCTCTGGACCTTGTTTGTCGCGCGGGAAAGAACTTCGTGGTGGCCGAAGTCAAAAAGAGTTCCCGTGCCCTCGAAGCAGCAAAGATGCAGTTGGCCTTCTATCTCTATGAGCTCAAACACATGGGTATTCATGCTGAAGGCGAACTTCTTTTCCCCGAGGAGAAAAGGCGAGAATCCGTGGTATTAACTTTGGAGTTGGAAGAAAAGGTGGAGGCAATAAAGCAGGAAATACTTCAGGTTACATCTCAGCCACTACCGCCCCCACCTGTCCGTAACCGTTACTGCAATAAGTGTGCTTACGCAGAGTTCTGTTGGGCTTAGCGCGAGGTGGGAGTTCCTTTGGAGAAGACTCTTTACCTATTCTCAAGTGGCAGGCTCCAACGCAAGGATAATACCATCTGTGTGGAGACCGAGGGGGGCAAAAGGTATTTTCCCATCGAGAGTGTTCGGGACATCTATGTCTTCGGGGAAGTGGATCTCAATAAGAAACTTCTGGAATTCCTGGAAGAGAAAGAGATTATCCTTCACTTTTTCGGCTATTATGGAAACTACGTTGGAAGCTTTTATCCCCGAGAGCACTATGATTCCGGTTATCTCATCCTCAAGCAAGCAGAGCACTACTTAGACCCCGTTTTACGTTTAGGGTTAGCTCGTAAATTCGTGGAAGGGGCTTTGGCCAACATGCTTCAGGTCTTGCGTTACTACCAGACACGGGGTAAAGAGCTCCAATCCTTTATAGACACCATTTCTTCTTTCCTTGAGGAAGCTCTCCCACGTTGTGTCGATGTGGAGGAGCCCATGGCTGTAGAGGGGAATGCTCGAAAGTGCTATTATGAAAGTTTCAACATCATACTGGCAGATACACCTTTCACAATGGAAAGAAGAAGCAAACATCCACCGGCTGATCCTCTCAATGCTTTGATAAGCTTTGGAAACTCTCTGGTGTATACCAAAATCCTCACCGAGATATACAGGACGCACCTCGATCCCCGCATTGGATACTTACATGCCACTAACTTCCGCCGTTTCACGCTAAATTTAGACTTGGCAGAAATCTTTAAACCCATATACGCAGACCGAGTTCTCTTCTCTTTAATAGGGAGAAAGATGATAGACGTGGAAGACTTTGAAAACAAGGGTGGAATCTGTCTTTTGAGAGAAAGAGGGCGTCGCCTTTACGTCCAGGAGCTTGAGGGAAAACTTCAGAGCACCTTTTACCACCGACGTCTTAAGCGTAACGTGAGTTACCAGACACTCATGCGCCTGGAGCTGTATAAGCTGGAGAAGCATCTTATAGGGGAGCAAACCTATGAACCCTTCGTCAGTCGATGGTAAGTTCATCTCCGTGGGTGTCGACCCGTTATGTACGTTATCCTGGTTTATGACGTCGATGTAGCCCGGGTGGGCAAGGTGCTAAAAGTAGCCCGCCGTTATCTTACCTGGATACAGAATTCGGTTTTAGAGGGGGAACTAACCGAGGCTTCCTTCAAGGCGTTGCAAAAAGAATTAAACCGCGTGATAAACCCAAAGGAGGACTCGGTGCTCTTTTACATCCTTGGTAGTCAGAGATATATCCGCAGAGAACTTCTGGGAGTTCAAAAAGGCGGGGAAAAGTGGATTTTTTGAACCTGTGAAGAGTATAGGCATCCTCTGAACAGATTGTCGTCGACCTCCGGTAGCGCAAAAACCCCTGGAGGTCGACGACACTTCAGAAAATTTTCCTCCAGGGCTTGACAGAGGAAAAAAGACGTGGTTTTATGAACATAAGAGGACCTTGGCAAGTGAATAGCGGCTCTGTAAGGAATCCTTATTTTAAGTCTATCGAACGGGTTTGTAGCCTACCTATGAGGGATTGAAACCCTCTCTCAGTTTGGGGTTTAAGGGGCGAAGCCCCGTTTGTAGCCTACCTATGAGGGATTGAAACAGTCTCAGCTTGAGCAGATTCATTTCCACAGTCTGGGCATGTTTGTAGCCTACCTATGAGGGATTGAAACGTATTTGATTTCGTCCTTTGTAAATGCGGCAAATATCGTTTGTAGCCTACCTATGAGGGATTGAAACAGTTCAGGTTGAGGTCGGGGATGATTTCCGAGGTATCGTTTGTAGCCTACCTATGAGGGATTGAAACCTTATTGGCCAATCGTGGAATGCTTCCTGGAGCTCCTCCTGTTTGTAGCCTACCTATGAGGGATTGAAACAGGAAGAACACCGGGATGATCTGAATTGGCCTTGCCGTTTGTAGCCTACCTATGAGGGATTGAAACCTGCTCATAGGTTCCCATGACCTTGACGTCCACAGCGTTTGTAGCCTACCTATGAGGGGCCTAAAAGACGGGAATTAGGAATTGGGGATTGGGGATTGGGGATCTGTACACCGAAGCTAAATCCCATTGGTCATTTTCTAACCCCTGTCCCTTGTTGCCTACCCATGGGGGATTGAGGCTTTATCCATGACCTCGAGGTGTCTACCTCTGAGTCGCCCTGGCTGCGTGGGATGTCAAAGCGGTGCCCTTCTATCGGAAGCATGAAGATTTATACCTTAGAATGAACCGGAGGAGCTTCGGTGAGACTGAAGCTTAGGCTTACCTCGGTTAACTCAAAAGCAATTTCCCTTCCCATTCACTACAATAGCGCGGTTCAGGGCTTCATATACAGCAATCTCGATGAGGCCGTTGCTCATCGGTTCCACAATGAGGGATTTTCCCTGGGCAAAAGGTCCTTCCACCTTTTCACCTTTAGCCGGCTTATTGGTCAGTACCGCATAAGTGGTGGAAGGATTTTATTTACAGGACCGGTTGAGCTCTACGTTGGCTCGGTTTGTGAGGAGCTCCTGCACTCTCTGGCGGTGCACCTTCTGACGAAAGAATCTGTCCGGATAGGAACGGAATTCTGTAGGCTCCTTGCTCTCGAGGTGGAAGAGACACCTCCTTATGCTCGTCCTGTCCTTGTCAGGGCGCTTTCTCCCATTACCGTTTACAGCACCTTAGTCGCCGGTGACGGTCGTAAGAAGACTTACTACTACGACCCCATGGAAAAAGAGTGGGAGGGTCAGGTTCTTGCCTCCCTTTTTCGAAAAGCCAAAGCACTGGGTTGGGAAGAAGAAAGGCTAAAAATGCTTGAGGACGCGCGGATTCAACCCAAAAAGGTGGGAAAGAAAGACCTGTGCATCGTGAAGTACCGGAGCACGGTAATCAAGGGCTGGACCGGCCTGTATGAGCTTGACCTTCCCGAGTCCTTTTTCTTTCTGGCGTACGACTCAGGACTCGGTTCCAAGAATCCTCAGGGATTTGGTATGGTGAAAGTGGTGGACGGGTAATTGCTATTCCCAGACATCACCTTCTATTATTCCCCGGAAGAGGTCTTCATCCCTTTGAACTTCGGATCCGTCAAAAGCCAGTTCCCCATACAGGAGTTCTTCGTAGCAGGAGTTGCAGAGATAAGCTCTATGGTGCTCTTCCATCCACCGCACGGGTATCCACCCCCCACCGTTCGCAGAGAAATGAAGCTTCTGCACACTCCTCCGGTTTGAATCCCATCGTGCAGGCCTTTTCCTTCGCATCCCACTTGTTGCAGAAAAAGCAAGCATTTCGAGCCAAATCCAAACCCTCCTTGAAGGGCAAAATATCCCAGATGCTCTGTAGAAAGAGTACCACAAAAAATTGCCGCTTTGTAGCCTTCTTGATTCTTAGGACTCTGAGAGACAGTGGTTGGGGAAATTTCTGTAGTCTTGCAGTCGTGAGAAAACAGAGAGCGCTCATTTTCTAAGGGCCCCTTGGGGAAGAGATTTTTCTCTTCTCCAGAATTGGTTCTTTCGTTATCCTTGTGGTTCCTGTACGGCCTTTGGACCTTTGCCACGAGATCGTGGTTTTTACCTTCAGCAGCCCCCTTTTCTCTTAAGGTGTAAGCCTGTTTTGCTTGCGGTAGCAGAAAAGCCTTTCATTCCCTAAAGATACACAGAGGAAAGCGTTGCGGACCTCGTGTTTTGCTTGGTGGAGTGCCTCTTTTTTCTCCTCCAAGGCGGAAGATTACCTCGCTTGCAGCAACCGGAAAAGAAGAGGGGAAAGTTCCCACAGTGGCTGGAAGAAAGCACCCTTGCAAGGACAAGAAATTTTCCGGCTTCCCCCTCACTGCCACTTTTTGACACCCCCATTGGTTACCATTGTTCCAAAACGGGGAGGTAATACCATGCGGATGCGGTGGATACGGGGATGTGCGGTGCTTGTGGTGCTTGTGGTCACTTTGTTTTCCCTTGCCGGGTGTGGTACCACTCCTTCAGTTGGTTCGGGGGTTTCTCTTGAAATTCGAGTGCTTGGAGTGACTGCTTATACGGCGAGAATTCAAATGACTTTTGCCAACCGGAGCTCTGCCACGTTCTATCCTATGCGCTATACGGGGAAAGGGGAGGAATGTTCTCTCTGGAGCGGTACCTGCGCCACCGTGGAAATGTCGATACCGATTGATGGGAATCCTCTTCTGCCTGGGGAAGTGCGCTCGGTTACCGGAGAAGTACTCATCGGCAACAATTACACACGGGTGCGATGGATAGAAATCGTTATTGAAGGACGCCTGGGTAGCTCCTGGATTACGGTCAGCTCGAACAGGGTGTACTTCTGAGTCTACCCTTTCACCGCTCCCGAGAGGAGTCCACCGATGATGTACTTCTGGAAAAAGAGGGCGATGAATACGGGTGGAAGGCTTGCCAACACCCCTCCTGTGGCCATCATGCCAAAATCGATGGAGTGCCGACCGGAAAATTCGGCAATGGCCACGGGGACGGTTTTGCTCTGTGGAGTTGAGGTGAGGATGAGGGCGATGAAGAATTCCTCCCAGGACATGAGGAAGGCAAAAAGAAGGGTGGCTACGATGCCGGGAAGGCAAAGGGGGAGGATAACCCGGAAGAGAGTCTGGAGATGAGTGCAACCGTCGATTTTAGCGGCGTCCTCAAGGTCTCGGGGAATGGTGTCAAAGTACGTTCGCATCATCCAGATGACGAAGGGGACAAGAATTGCTGAGTACACGAGGATGAGAGCTTCCCTTGTGTCGAGCATCTGGACCTTGCTGAACATCTGGTAGAGGGGGATGATGACGGCGATTGGGGGAAGCATGTAGGAGAAAAGAAGGACGAAGAGGACCTTTTCCTTTCCTGGGAAGCGGAGGCGGGAAAAGGCGTAGGCTGCAAGGACCCCAAGGGCGACGCAGATGAGGGTTACAAAGGCTGCAACGTAGATGCTGTTCAGCATGATTTTCCGGAACTCGCTCTCTGGTCCCGAGCCAAAAAGGATGCTGGCGTATCGGGAAAAGGAAGGATTCTCGGGAATGAAGCGGAGGGGGATGCGCAAGAGGTCCTTGAGGTCGGCAATGCTTGAGATGAAAAGCCAAAGAGGTGGAGCAAGGAGAACCCCTGCAAGGAGGAGGGAAAAGACCCCGATAATGATTCCCCGTACAATTCGCATTCTTCGAAGACCCATGGCGTATCCTCCTCAATACTCGATTTGCCGTTTCATGGTCTGGGTGTAGAGGTAGGCAAGTAAAGCCACGATGAGGGTGATGATGTACGAGAGGGCGGCGCCTCGGCTGAAGTGGAGGAATTTGAAAGCCTCCTGGTAGGTGAGGAAAGAGATGACCTTTGTGGCGTTGGCCGGTCCTCCCTGGGTCATGACGTAGACGATGTCGAAAACACGAAAGGCATCAAGAGTCCGAAGGACAAGAACAACGGTTATCGTGGGCCCAAGGAGGGGAAGAGTAATTTTCCAGAGTGTTCGGAACCACCCGGCCCCATCGACGTAGGCGGCCTCGTAGAG
Source organism: Candidatus Caldatribacterium sp. (assembly GCA_014359405.1). Classification (NCBI taxonomy): domain Bacteria; kingdom Pseudomonadati; phylum Atribacterota; class Atribacteria; order Atribacterales; family Candidatus Caldatribacteriaceae; genus Candidatus Caldatribacterium; species Candidatus Caldatribacterium oleiphilum. Next base: position 15,043 of record JACIZN010000011.1, on the reverse strand, counting down.
TTCTCGGGGGATGGTCTGGAGTCCGGCAAGGAGAAGGAGTGCCACAAGGGGGGTGACTTTCCATACGTCGGCCACGATGACGCAGTGCATGGCGCTCCAGGGTTTCGTAAGCCAGGGCTGGTACTTCTCGATGATGCCAAGTTGGGTCAAAAGGGCGTTGAAAACCCCATAGTTGGCGTTGAAAATCCACTTCCACATTATGGCGTCTACGGTAATCGGTAAAGCCCAGGGGAGAAGGAGGAGGCTCCGCAGAACCCCCCGTCCTTTGAACTTCTCATTAAGAAGAAGGGCGATGAAAAGGCCAATGACCATCTCGATGGCGATGGAAACCACGGTGAAGTACGCCGTGCGTCCCACGGAGCTCCAGAAGTAGCTGCTTTTGAGAATATCCACGTAGTTTGCAAGGCCCACGAAAGGAGTTCCTGCGCCTTTCCTCGTGAGGTCGACCTGGAAGAGGCTGAGGTAGAAGGAGAGCCCCATGGGGTAGAAGAGGATAAGACCGATGAAGACAAAGGAAGGGAGTATAAGGGTCCAGGCAAAGGCGATTTCTTTTTTCCGGAGGAGTCCCCCTCCGGGGGGTCTTCCGGAGGGGGAGATTTTCTGCCTACTTCGCATACCGCTCCATGACCTCTTTGGCTCGGGCTACTGCGTCGTCCATGGCCTGTTTGGGAGTTTTCGCGCCGGTGAGGGCAGCCTGGAGTTCCTCGCTCAGGATGAGCGAGAACTGGGAGTACCAGGGAACCTGGGGACGGTCAAAGATGTAGTGGATTTGCTCTTTGGCCACTTTGACGAGTTCGGGTTGCTGAGCAATGAGTTCCGGGTCATCGTAAAGGGATTTCCAGATGGGAAGCGCATTCTGGCTGTACTTTTTCTGGACCTCTTTGCTTGCTAAGTACCGGACGTACTCCCAGGCCTCATCAGGATGCTGGCTTGAGGTGAGGATGCTCAGGCCCATGCCCCCGTTACAGGTGGCGCTCCGCCGACCATCAGGAAACCCGGGGATGAGGGCGATGACGGCATTCCCGGCGATTTGGGATTCCTGGGGGTCATTCGCCAGGTTGTACATGTACGTCCAGTTGAGCCCGAAGGCGGCTTGTCCGGCGGAGAAAACTCGCCGCACTTCCTCGTAGAAGGACTCGATGCAGGCGGGGTTGAAGAGGCCCTCGTTCATGTGGTCCACCATGAACTGCAAAGCCTCGAGAGGTTTCCCCTGGTTCATGACGGGGTTGCCGGCCTCGTCAAAGGGTGCTCCACCCATGGCGTAGACGTACTGGAGCCACTGAATGACCACCGCTTCCCCCTGGCCCCAGGCGTCGATGATGGGGTACTCCACGATACCCTTTTCCTTGAGCTTTCGGGAAATGTCGATGACCTCTGTCCAGAAGCTCGGTGGCTGTGCCCCTACGTCCTCGAGCATCTTCTTGTTGTAGAAGAAGTACTCCCAGTCGTTGAGCCAGGGCATGCCGTAGAGGCGTCCCTTGTAGGTTACGGAGGAAAGAACCTCTGGGAAGATATCGGCCCGGTCTTCTTCGGGGAGCCGGTCGGTGACGTCAAGGAGCCATCCCGCTTCGGCGAATTCTGCCGGCCAGATGCAGTCAAGGAGAATCACGTCGTATGTACCTGCTCCACTTGCGGCGGCAACGACGATTTTGTCGTGGAGCTCTTCGTAGGCCACAAAGGAGAGCTTCACGTCGATGTCCGGGCGGATTTTGAGGAATTCTTCGGTCATTGCCCGGATATCGCTTTCCTGGTACCCTGCTTGCTTCATGAAAAGCCCGCTGATTTCCACTTTCCCGAAAGCAGAAGCACCAAGGAGCACAAGACTCACAAGGACAAGAACACCCAGAAGTTTTTTCACCGGTATCCCTCCCTTTCATACCGCTTCGGCTCTCTTTGTTTTGGCCGAGCGGTAGATTGCCGAAATGACCTTCATGTTCCGAACCCCGATTTCGGCGGCTATCCGTGGCTTCTCTCCGCCGAGAATCCATTCGCTCATGGCATCCACCTCTTGGGCGTAAAGGGGCTTTGGGGAGAGCTCGAGTTTCTGCCAGCCCGAGGAGGTTCGTTTCTGTAGGGCATCGTACGTTCTTTTCTCTTCCGAAAAGTAGTACCAGACCTCCCCACCTGGGTCCTGGCCTATGGTGCCCTGGGCAAAGATGGCTCCTTTGGTTCCGTAGATTTCGAGAAGATTCCGTCCCGCCTCATCCGGAATGTTGAAGAAGTTGTCCACGAAACCCTGTGCTCCGTTTTTGAACTTGAGAAGGACGGTACTTGTGTCCTCCACCTCATACGAGTGGGTGATGGTGTCGAGGAATCCAAAGACTTCCCGGATCTCTCCGAAGAACCACTCGAGAAGATCGATGCAGTGGCAGCCCATATCCATCAAAGCTCCACCACCCCCGGTGGCTTTTTTCTGCCGCCAGGCCCCAGGAATGGGAGGATAGAAGCAGGTGAGCTGGGCTCGGGCAAAAACCGGTTGCCCAATTTTTCCCTCCTCGATGAACGCTTTGATTCTCTCGTGGTATACATTGTACCGCATCATGAAGGCCACACCGAATTTCAGGTTTTTCTTCTCGGCAAGGGCAAGGAGCTCTTCGGCTTCTTCAACTCGAAGACTCAGGGGTTTCTCACAGAGAACATGTTTCCCCGCTTCTAAGGCTTCCTTGGCCTGGACAAAGTGGAAAGCCACAGGGGAGGCAATGTAAACAGCATCGAGGTCCTCTTTGAGGAGGTCTGTGACGGTGGTGTACGTTTTGGTGATGCCGAATTCTCGGGCCTGGGATCGGAGGGCTTCTTCATCCACATCCATGAGGGCGACGATTTCACTTTTTTTCGCAAAGCGCAAAACCTCTGGAATGGTCCGCCGCTTCGCGATGCCACCAGAACCGATGACACCCCATCGGACGAGCATTTTGGCCTCCTATCGCTTGAAGTGCCGGTAGACTTTCTCAAAAGCGGCAATCATGAGTTCCACGTGGTGGTCTTCGTACACCGGGTGAGCAGGGAAACAGAACGTTCGCTCCTCAAGCCAGGCGGCGTTTGGGCAGTGGACCTTGTGGTACTCGACGCTCTCGGGATTCGTGTACTCCTTCGACCGGAAGGGGAATTTGGCCCTTCCGAAACCATTGTGCTTGAGGAAGGCCTCTTCCCGGTACATCTGGGGCCAGAGGACCGGAGCCACAGGGACGCCTTCAGCTTCAATGGCCTGCCAGAATTCCTTGATGGAGCAGCGGATGCGCTCAATATCAAGGACGATGGGGAAGAGCCAGAAGGAGATGTACTTCCCCTCTTTTCGGTGGGGTGGAAGGTAGAGCACCGCCTCGTGCCCTGTAAAGTAAGAGAGGAGTTTCTCTCCAATGGCTACCCGGCGTGGTTTGTTCCAGCTCTCGAAACGCTCAAGCTCACAGAGGCCGATGATGGACTGGATTTCCGTCATCCGGTAGTTGAAGCCCACCCGTTCATGGATGTAGAAGAGCTTCCGCTCAAGTTCCAGAAGTCTGAGTCTTTCCTTGACGTTGAACCCGTGGTCCCGGAAGGATTTGGCGCGCCAGAAGATGTCCTCATCATTTGTGACCACACAGCCCCCTTCGCCGCCGGTCGTGAAGTGCTTCGACTGGCAGAAGCTGAAAGCCCCGGCATGACCGATACTTCCCACCTTTTTCCCCTTGTACTCGCTCCCGTGGGCCTGGGCGCAGTCCTCGATGACAAAGAGATTGTGAGCTTTCGCAATGGCCATGATTTCGTCCATATCGCAGGGGATGCCATAGAGGTGCACCGGAAGAATTGCCCGGGTTCGGGGAGTGATTTTCCGTTCCACATCCTGGGGGTCGAGAGTATGGGTTTCTCTCCGAACATCGGCAAAGACTGGAATGGCCCCTGCCTGGAGGACACAGAATGCCGAGGCGATGAAGGAGTAGGAAGGTACGATGACTTCGTCCCCCGGTCCAATCTCGCAGGCAGCCAGGGCAGTGTGGAGGGCTGAGGTTCCGTTGGTCGTCGAGACCCCGAATTTGCATCCGCAGTATGCTGCCCACTTTTCCTCGAATTCCACCCCCTTTGTCCCCGTCCAGTAGTTCACAAGCCCCGTTTCCAGGGGCTTGAGGGCCTCCTTCTTCGTTTTCTCCGAGAAAGAAGGCCACATGGGAAAAGGGGTACTGTTGAGAGGCTTCCCTCCAAAAATCGCCAGGGTTTCCATTCTTTCCCCTCCTTAGGCCATGTGGATTTCCACATTCTCCGCCACACCTCCAAGGAGTGTGTAATCTCCAGGAAGGGTCTGGAGAATGGATGCCGGAACGAGAGGAGTCACCGGTCCATGGGCAGCAAGGCGGGCGATGAAACGCTGCCAGCTCACTCCACCCCCTATGTACCCGTCAAGCCAGAAACTCCGCCACTTGGCCTGGACGATTTGGGCCGGACCGATGGTGGCCGCTTTGGGGGGCACCAAGGACCAATCACCGCTAAAGGAGTGGAGGGCATTCTGCATGATGGTCATGGGGTGGAGCTCCACAATCCGGGGACCGGCTTTCTTGAAGGCCTCGAGATCATCCCCAAACTCAAAGCCAAGATGAGCCTCCCAAAAAGCGATATGCCCACACCAGCCCACGCCTCCGTAGCAGCAGTCCGCTCCCCCAAGGTCTGCAATCATTTTGGCGTAGTCGGGAAGAACGTCTTTGGTGGGGAAGTGGATGTTCTTTTCTGGGGGACGAAGCTTTGGATCAATGCGCCCGAAGAAGTTCTCCCACATCGCCCGCTGGAACGACCCGGGCCAGTCAAAGGGAGCGGTATTCCCTTCCTCGTCGGCGTATTCATCCATGTTGAAGGTATACACATGGTCCATGGGAATACGAAGCTTATTGATCATTTCTGCAGCGATGGGGTACTGGGGCACCGGACCCACAGGGAGAATGAGGACAAGCTTCTCCCCCCTTTCCCGCGCCTCCACAATACGGGTCACAATATCCAGGGCAAACTGGAAGTAGAAGTCGTTCTTTTCCTCGATGATACGGATGTGGAAGTCCAGATTCGGGTGCTTCGTGATTTCCTCTTTCGTGATTTTCCGCACCCGCTCACACGCCTCCCGGTCCTGAAAGGGAATGAACTTGGCTAAAGAATAGG
>JACIZN010000011.1:6379-9918 GCA_014359405.1 Candidatus Caldatribacterium sp. | reverse complement strand
AACTCATAGAAACGCCTCCTTTTACCCTTTTACTGCACCGCCGGCTAAGCCGTGCACGAGTTCCCGCTCGATAAAGAAGAAGAGGATGACCACCGGCAAAAGGGCCAAGAGCGCTGCCGCCATGAGGTACTGCCACTGGACGGTCCAGCGGCCGATGAAGTTGTAGAGCCCCAGGGTGAGGGGACGCTTGTCCATGGACTGGATGAAGGTCAGGGCAAACATGAATTCGTTCCAGGCGGTGATGAAGGTGTAGATGATGGTAGTCACCACTCCAGGCATGGCCACAGGCAAAAGCACCCTGACGATGGCTTGAAGCCTTGTGCATCCATCGATGAGAGCTGCTTCCTCGATTTCTTTGGGGACGTTGCGAAAGTACCCTCCAAGGAGCCATATGGAGAAGGTAAGGGTGAAGACGCTGTTTGTGAGGATGAGGGAGAGGAGGGTGTTCAAGAGTCCAAGGCGGGCAACGATTTTGAAAAGAGAGATGACCACGATGATGGGGGAGAACATCTGGACGACGAGGATGAGGTACATGATGAAGCTTTTCGAGCGGAAGCGGAGGCGGGCAACGGCATAGGCTGCAGGGATGCAAAAGGCCATATTCACCAGGGTCGCCCCGAGGGCAACGATGAAGCTGTTTTTAAAGTACGCCCCCATCGGGTACTTGGTCCAGATATCGGAAAAGTTTGCCCACCGGATGGTGCGGGGAATCCAGTGCGGTGGAGTGGCGTAGACCTCTTCCAAGGGCTTGAGAGCTGTCGAGACCATGACGAAGAAGGGGAAGAGAAGGACAAGAAGGATGAAGACGATGAGTGGGTACACGAGGTAGAGGCTTCGACTGCGCATTCAGTACACCCCCCCTTTGAAGTAGCTACGGGCGTAGAGGATGCTCACCGTAAGGAGAATGACAAAGGTGATGACTGCCATGGCCGCAGCCGGGCCAAAGCGGAGGTACTGGAAGGCGTACTTGTAGATGTAGGTGATGAGGATGTCGGTTGAGGTTCCCGGACCTCCTCCGGTGAGAACGTAGATGACGTTGAAGTCGTTGAAAGTCCAAAGAATAGAAAGGAGCGTTGCCACCGTGAGAACGTTGCTCAAAAGAGGTAGAGTCACGAAGCGGAATTTTGCAAAAGGCGTTGCCCCATCGACCTCGGCAGCCTCGTAGAGCTCCTGAGGAATGGCCTGGAGCCCCGCTAAGAACACCAGCGCCATGAAGGGGATGCCACACCAGATGTCCACCCAGAGGTTGGCAAAGAACGCCGGACGCGGTTCGGCAAGCCATATGGGTGGTTCGCCAAAAACACGCAGAGCTCGCAGGGTATGGTTGAGGAGCCCAAAGTCGTTGTTGTAGGTCCACTGCCAGATCATAGCGCTTATGGGCACAGAACTTGCCCAGGGGATAATGACAAGGCTTCGGGCGATTTTCCGCCCCCGAAAATCCACGTTGAGGAGAAGGGCAATGACAAGACCGATACCGGTCTTGACTGCTACGGCTGAGGCGGTCCATACGCAGGACCGGATGATGATTTGCCAGAACTCGGGACGATCGAACATGAAGCGAAAGTTGGCAAGACCGGAGAAACTCACGAGATCCCCGAGTTTGTTCACCCGGAAGAAGGACATGAGAATCACGTAGACAATGGGGTAGAACATGAAAAGGAGGAGAAAGACGCAGGCTGGAAGAAGGAAGAGAAAGGCAAGGCCCGATTCAGTTCTCCAGAATTTCCCCTTTCGCAAGTTGACCTTCTCCCTTCAGAGGAGGCCAGGAGAGGCGAAGAGCCCCTCCTGGGTTTCCCTCACATTCCCCGCAGGGCGTCGATTTCCCGTGCCGCGTCATCCATGGCGGTCTTCGGGTCCTTCTCGCCGAGGAAGGTGGCTACGATGTTGTCCCAGATGATGTCGTTGCACTCCGGCCACTCGGGAATGAGGGGCCAACCCTTGGCGTTTGGAATCTGCTCAATCATGACTTTGTACACCGGCTTCTGGAAGGCAGGGTCGTTAGCCAGGGACTTTGTGACCGGCGGGAAGCCGACGAGTTTGTCGAACTGGAGTCTCCAGGGGTCGGAGTAGAAGAAGTCGAGGAACTTTCCAGCCTCCTCTTTGGCGTCTGAGGTCTTAAAGAGAACAATCGAGTCGGTGACGATGAGCGTGCTCTGGGGTTTTCCTTCAAAGTACGGCATTGGGGCCACATCCCACTTGAAAGTCACACCCCGCTGCTCAAGGAGAGTGGCTGTGAATCCACCGCTTAAGAAAATGCCCAAGTTTCCGGCAACGAAGAGGTCCTGCACCTCATCTCGAGTGTACGCGGTGACACCAGGTTGCGTCACCTTGTACTTGTTCACGAGATCGTTCATGAAAGTCAGGGCACCGACTCCAGCCTCGTCGTTCACCCGGCACTTGCCGTAGCTCCCGTCGGGAAGGATTTCGAAGTAGTACCCGCCGTTGCCGAAGAGGTAGTAGGCGTGCTCGGTGAGCTCCACGTACTTTTTGCCGGCCATGCCCACGGCGTAGAATTTCTCCTCGGGTTTGTTGATTTTCTGGGCAATGAGGAGCATCTCTTCGAAGGTCTCTGGAGCCTTGTCAATGATGTCCGAGCGGTAGTACATGAGTCGTGTCCCTGCAGCTACCGGGAGCCCGTAGAGAACCCCCTTTATTTTTCCTTCCATCAGTGCCGGGTCGATGTTGTCGAGGAGCTCTTTGCTCACCCATTTTTCAATCGGTTCCACAACATCCATGTCAAGGAGCTCTAAGAGCCATCGGGTTCCGATCACGGCAAGGTCTGGGGGCTCTTTACCTGCAAGAAGGGAAATGAGCCGGTCATGGCCTAAGTTCCAGGGAGTGGAGATGATTTCAAGGTCCACACCGGGGTTGGCTTCCTCGAAGGCTTTCTCAAGACTCAAGGCGTAATCGGGAGTGAGGCCGTCGTACTCCATCCAGAGGATGCTCACTTTCTTCTGAGCCCCGGCTCCCAAAGAGAGCGCAAGTACCACCACAAGAAGAGCAACACAGCCGACAATCCACCGCTTCATGGGTTCTCCCTCCTTCGTAGGGTTTTTTGAAAAGCCAAAGATTTTTCCCAGTTTTTAAGCCTTTCCATCACCTCCCCTGGGCAAGCCCTATGAGAACATCCATGTTGTATGAGAGGTTTGCAAGGAGCGCTTCGGTGCTGTAACGGTACGGCGGGATGAATTCGGCGATGAGGTAGTCGTCATAGGGAATGTTCCGCAGGGCTTGCATGACTTCCCTCCAGTGGACATCGCCTTCAAGGGGAAGGCAGAATCCCTCAAGAGTCCCCACGGCCTTCTTGAAGTCCTTCACGTGGACTGTGGCGATGCGCTTCCCGAGGATAGCAATCCACTGCTCTGGGTACCCAAAGAGGACCACGTTGCCAGTATCAAACTGGGCCCGGACGAAAGGACTCTCAAAGGAGTCGATGAAGCTGGCAAACTCAATGGGGGAGAGGAAGCACTCGTTCCAGACGTTCTCCAGGGCTAAAGTAACTTGGGCGTTTTGAGCATGAGGAAGAACTTCCTGAATGC
>JACIZN010000011.1:0-6369 GCA_014359405.1 Candidatus Caldatribacterium sp. | reverse complement strand
ACATCATCGTAGGGAACAAGTTCCGAAGAGGGGTCCCAGGGAACGTGGACGTATCCGGGGATGACAAGGACAGAAGGTACCGAGAGTTCATGGGCAAGGTCAACGAGTGCCTTCACCACGTCTTTGGCCTTTCTTCGTCGGGATTCCTCCGGAGAGGCAAGGTTGTACTTCCAGAAAAGCCCGGTAGCCAAGCTCCGGATGGCTACTCCGGTTTCCTGGGAGAGGGAGCGGAGTTCGTGCAAGACGTCCTTCCCAGGCTTTAAGGGGAAGGGTCCTTCTTCATCCGGGCAGAGTTCAAGACCCTGGAAACCGAACCGTTTGGCCAGCTCAAAAATCTCTCGGAATGTCGTACCTGCAGGAAAAGCCCACTGGTTGATACCTTTTTTCATTGCTCTCCCTCCTTTTCGGCAGTTGGGACACGAGCACCGAAAATCCGTTCCACAGTGAGCGCCGCTGCTCCCACGAGTTCCGAATCCCCTCCGAAGAAGGCTCGCTGAACTGCAACGGGCTTGCGATGGAGGAAAAGGGACTGGTGCTTTACGGTTTCGGCGATGGTCTCAAAGAACACCGGATGCGCAAGGGAAAGACCTCCCCCGATGATGACCATCTCCGGATCGAAAACGCTCACGAGATTCCCTATGGCCTGGCCGAGGAGCTCCCCAGTTTCCCGAAAAACGCGGAGGGCCAAGGCATCCCCAAGGTGCGCTGCTTCAGTGATGATTTCGCCCGAGAGCTCACCTCGAGCCTCCACAAGGCTTGGGATAATGGTTCTTTCTCCTCTCTCAATAGCTTCTTTAACCCTTCGGACAATCGCCGGAGCCGAAGCGTAGAGCTCAAGGCATCCCCGGTTCCCACAGGGGCACAGAGGACCGGAGAAATCGATGCTTGCATGTCCAAATTCCCCCGCCACGTACTGGTGTCCGGTGTAGAGTTCTCCATTGAGGATGACGCCTGCACCGATACCGTTTCCCAGGACCACATAGATGAGGTTTTTAACGTCCCTGCCGTTTCCAAACCATTTCTCTCCCAGGGCACCGGCATCAGCACCATCTTCTACAAAAACGGGCCACTGGAAGTGCTCGGCAAGGAGCTTCTGCAGGGGAACATTCTGCCAGCCCAAATTCACCGCTTTGATGACTTCCCCCTTTTCCCGGTCAATGACTCCTGGACAGCAGACCCCCATGCCCAGAATCTGTGGATGCGGTGTAGATTCAAAGAGTGAGTGCACCATACGGATGATTTGCCCTACTACGTCCTCAAAACGCAGCGATGCGATGGGCTCAATGATTTTACTCTTCAGTTCACCCTTGAGGTTTGCAAGGCCCACCCGGACTCTTTTGGCTCCGATTTTAGCTGCCACTACCCAGGCCCATTCGGTGTTGAACTCAAGAATAGCCGGCTTCCTTCCTCCTATGGATTCGCCGAAGCCATTCTCGCACACAAGACCTCGTCTTTTGAGTTCGGCAACAAGACTTGTAACTGTAGCAGGACTCAGGTGGAACTCTCGAGCAATGGTTAGACGGCTCGTTCTCCCCACCCGGTGGATGAACCGGAGGACCTTTTTGAGATTTTCCTCCCGTACCCGCTTCTGGTAGGTGGGCGCCATAATTCTTTGAGTGAAAAAAGATTCTTTGCTCCCTTTATACCCAAAAGTTTCTTGTCTGTCAACTGGGTGTTTAGGTTCACATCATGTGGGACACTCTACAATTCCAGTATCCCTCAGGTACTCCCAGGAGTCTTCTCTCTGAACTCCAATGGGTCTTCTCCAATGCGCGCTTCTTCCCGGAAGGTCCGATTCAGCCGTTCCACCACTCCCCCGATGCGGGGAAACGAGGAGGAAGGGCGAAGGGTTCGAGACCGCACTCCTCAGGAATCCTCGAATTCCCCATAGAACTCGCTCCTTCCATCCACCCGGAATCAACTTCCAGAGACCACGGGAACTTGCGTTCGTCCCATCCAATCGAGATTAGACACCTTGCCGAAGAATTCCTTGAAGATGCGATAGTACATAAGTTCTTCCTTGGACGCCAATACCCAGCCATTTGACAGGCGCCGCTCCCGTTCGAAGTCATGGTCTGAGACGTGCGAATCTGCATACTCGCTCAATAACTGCTGTAACCCGGTTCCCTGCCAGAACTTGGTCTTGGGACGCCAGAGCACCGTCTCGGGCAGATCCTGTTCCACCACCCGGCGCAGGATCCACTTCTCGATCACTCTACCTGACCGCCGATGCAGTTTGTACTCGGGCGGGATACGAAGTGCATACTCAACCACATCTCTATCGGCAAAGGGGAAGCACGGAAGAAGTCCATGGGCACCGGCACAACGATCCACACGCTGAAAGGCGGTGTTATGCAAACTCCTCACCGCCTGTTCCAGGATGGAAGGGAGTTGCTCGAGAGTGTAATGCTTCATGTAATCATAGCCGGCGAACAGCTCATCACCTCCTTCACCGGTAAAGATGATTTCTACGTATTCTGATGCAATCTTGGAAATCAGGTAATGCGTCACCGAAGAACGAACCAGAAGAGCATCAAAAGACTCCAGCGTGTAAATCACATCAGGCAGCACGGCAAGCACATCGTCCAAGGAGATTGTATGGGCATGGTGGTCGGTCTGGAGGATGCTGGCTACTGCCTGCCCATATTCCAGATCTGTTGCACCGGGTAAACCAATGACGAACGACTGGAGTTTTGTAACCCTTGGTCTGAGCAAAGTGGCAATGACCGATGAATCCACCCCGCCGGATAGCCATATTCCCGGCGTATCCGTCACCAGCCACCTCTGGATAGCCTGTTCCAGTCGATTTTTGAGCTCTGCTACCATCGTGTCTTCGTCGTCGTCAAGAAAATTCCCTGTCTGAATGGTGGCGAAAGGTTGGAATCCCTGACGCGGGGTATAAAAATGTCCCGGTGGAAATTCGTGCACGTCGCTGGTGAACTGAAGAAGCGCCTTCACTTCCGAAGCAAAACCCAGCGCTTCCCCTGACTTCCCGAAGTAGAGAGGTTTCACTCCCAGGAGATCACGGGCGATGAACAGGTCACCATCCTGGATGGCTGCAACAACAAAGGGAACCGGCCAGTGAGAGAGCACCCGAAGGTCTATTTCTGAGGGTGGCATACCATCCCAAACCACAGTACTTCCCTCACGAGAGACTGTGAAGGACTGTTCGATCTCGTGAAGCGACATCCCCATGAGTATGCCATTCCCTTCTACCCGCCTGCGTACATCGCCACCACGGTGCGCAATGGGGTGAAGCATTTTCTCAACAATGTGGTACGATTCGTCGTAACCCCTTATACCGGCAAGTGCTGACATAAGCACGCCTCCTTTGTACTGCAGAATACAGCGGAATAGTGCCGGCTACAAATTGCTGTTAAACTGTAATCCTAAGGAATTTGACCGACCCTATTCCTTTCAAGCTATCCGCCGTTGGCCACGACGACCTCCACCAGCGAGCCACCACGCAAGGGCCAATACGAGGTCACAGAACAAGAGAGGTCCTCCCGCTTCGCCAGAGGCCCAAGAATCAGTGAGCTCGCAGTGAGGCTTGCATGCATGAGCATCACCGAAAGCAAGCCCTTATACGGTCGTAGATTTGCACTATTTTAGCACTCTGTAAGCCGGTAATATAAGTCCAATGGTGAGGACACTGTGCTTCGACCTTAGCTGACAGAAACCATGGCTCATTCCTGGGATTCTAAAGATGGTTCTGCTCGCCTTTGTTCCTTGATGCCAGGGTAGGTTGAAGGGCGACGATCAGGTTGCTTGCCCAGGTACGGATTGCAGTCCAATCTCGCGCGTCGCTGGCTGGCTGGTTGTGGAGAGGGCTGGCGGGCAAGCTGGCGAGTAAGCTATCGGGAAAGTGTAACGTCGTGGGATCGTATTTGCCGCCAAACATTTCAAGAGCAACTGGCGTAAGCCAGGAAAACTTTGCGATCTCCCTCTTGAGCTGGGCACAAGCTTCCTGCCACTCTTGCTCATCATTGCGGATAGGCCCAAGAGCAAAGATGGCAACGGGCCGTTTTGATAGGACTCCACGATGCTGCATCAAGAAACGTCGCGCGTCCTTGTGCAGCCTGCCGATATAGAGCGGTGCTCCGAGCACAACAGCACAATACCCTTCGAGTGTCTGCGCTTTCCGCATGGGCTGAAGGTCTACTTCAAACCCCTGTTCACGCAGTGTTGCTGCAACTACCTCGGCCACTTCTTTGGTTGAGCCGTAACGCGTTGCATACACCAAAAGAACGGGTTCTGACATGTTCGCCTCCCTTGAGCATTTTCCAACCCAAAACTCGATTTTCGGCGTTCATCCCAAAAGTATCCAACATTTGGCTTCGCTTACGCATGCCGTAATGCCTGCACAGCGATGGCATTACGCTGGTGACGTCCGAGAACCCTCATAGGTATATCCAAACAGACTCAGTAGCGCTGTGTAGATTACAACGCTGAAAACACTGAAGCGCTCGAACAGGCCAAAGTACTCTTTGGGGGCAACGCCACTGCCGATTGACCCCAAGAACATTGAGAGCAGCACAATGAAACCCAAAATTGCTATTACCTTCGTTTCCTTGTTCTTTCGTCCGCCAACGAATATTAATGTCAAGGAAACGAGGGAGAGGGACACCACGACAATTGTTATGACGTAAAAATGCATTACGTCTTGAAAGGTGCCCTGGTAACCTTTGCTGCTGAGTGGAAACAAGATGTAACCGATACCGGATACCCAGTTCATAACTGCGTAGAGATAGATGCCAAGTCTAAAAGTCTTATTTATCTGGTTTACAACTATGAGACAAAGGGATGTGCAGCCAAGAACAGAAAACATGGAATAGAGCGCTGAAAACCTTGAAGCAACAACAAAGGAGGGTGCATCCGTTGCGGTGAGATCGCTCACTGCTTGGCTCATGCTACTGTAATTGGGGTAGCTTCGTGTGCCGAAATATACGTGGAGGAAATAAAACACAGCTGCAACGATGCCTGAGAGACTGAGTGGGCGAACCAACCTTGGATTCATTTTTATCTCCTTTTCAGATGCAGGATCTCCCCGCTTGCAGAAGTTCCCTCACCGGATCGGGCCTCATAACCCTTCCTTCTGCTATCTACCGGAACTCAACCAAAAGCCAAAGGCATACGTGAGCAGGAGCAACGCTCCAGGCAAGATAAATTTTGAAGTGACTTTCACGTTACCTCCGGTGAGATGAGGTAACGGTAGCACTATGGCAGAAAAAAGTCAAATAAGAATCTCGGGGCTCTTCTTCAGTCACTCAGCAACCATCCGGCAAGCCAACCGAAAAGAAAGTTGGAAGTAGTTACTTCTACAAAATGGGACAGGCGAATGCGATCAGGCATATAAGGATTGGGAGGGAGGAGTAGGAATCCCATGAGTACTGCAAAGAGCAAGGCTACAAGGAGGCTTTTTTCAGAACGTTTTGCCTCTGTAGCCCGAACTATTAATAGGGCCAGAAGGACGAATGCCAGACCTCGCAGGATCTGGAGGAATACTATGAAAAGGAAAGGGGGTTGGGAAGTCAGTCCGCCGTAGAATTCCTGGAAGGCTTCCCCAGCAAGGGATCGAAAAACAAGAAAACCAAAGGCAATATAGAAAAGGACGTAGAGGAGAGCAAGGGGAATCAGTTTTCCAAGTCCCCAACCTTTTGGAGCTCGAGAAACGTCTTGCGGACTCTCCGTTTTTCTGCCAAGTCTCCCGTGTATAAGCACCAGCCAGAAAGAAAAAATGGCAGAAACGAGGAGACCCTGGAGGAAAAGAAGAGGGACCATTCCCTCAGGGACAATTCCCACCAAGTGCCGTAAAAAGACCAGAGTTTCCACCTGAGTCAGGGCGGTGGTTATCCCGAAAAAGAGGAGAAACACCGCCGTGTACAGTTTCCATCCTCTCCAAGGGGAACGGAGAACGAAATGGCTCAGAACGCCTGCTTGGGCAAGATAAGAGACAAAAAGCGGTCCCAGAGCAGGGCTTTTCCCTGAAGGAGTTGCCACTCCAAGGAGTACCGAGGTAACGGCTTGGGTAGCAAAAAGAAGCAAAGCAAGCACCACAGTTTTGGACGCAAAGGCAAGCACGAGGCGGCTTTTCACTTTCCCCTCCTGAGAACCAATCTCTGCACCTATTGTACCTTCGGAGCTCATCTGCGTCAAATTTAGAGGTCAACGAGGAAGGCACTGAGGCAGCAGCAGTTACCTCGGTGACTATTGCTCTCACCGGAGCGATGCCTCTTGAGAAGTTCGTGATGCGGGTGGATCATCCTTTCCTTCTTCTCATCCGGGATGAAAGGAATGGCCTCTTCCTCTTTGTAGGAGTGGTGGAGAATCCGTAGGCAGCAAGAGTCAGAATATATCAGCATAGCTCTC